>NZ_CAWPKW010000241.1:0-3815 GCF_963888615.1 Brasilonema octagenarum UFV-OR1
TGCGCAGAGCGCACGCCAGAAGGCGTTGCAAGAGCGTCTGGTGGAGGAGATACGCCAGATGCCAAGTGAGGGAAACCCTCATCAAGCACTGGTCTGACCAAATCAAACCGGATTCCTAGTTAAAAGCGAAAAGCGATTAGAATACTAACTTGACATAATGAAGTTTTATGAATTAATTAGTGTTAATGACTAGCAATAGTGTATTTAAAATTTACCTACTAAATGTAAATTTTTGTTTTTTGTCGTTTGATTAAGCTTGCTTTCTCAATGCAAATCAATTTCAATAGTTTCCTGTTACTAGTCATCAACTAAAGATTCGTGGTGTGACGGAGTTAGAGAAAAATAATGAAATCTAAGCACGTTCTTCCAGGTCTGTTGCTATCAAGCGTAATTTTTGTGTTGGTCACATCTTTTACTAGAAGCGAGGAAATATTAATAAGTGAAGTTGGCAAAGTAGAGCATCCGCCAACACGCCTCGCGGACTCTACTTAAGAAATATTTGTGGTTACCTTTACACGGGAGGTTGAACTAATCTGACAAATTAGGCGATTAAGTCAGATAGAGCCAACAGCCAAGAGCACACAATGCTCCCGTCGCCTACGTTACCAAACACGCCGTCAGTCGAACTTAACTGACAACTAAATCTCCCAAAATCCATGCTCCAAAATTGAGATCCAACAGTGGTGAGCAACTCATTTGCTTTTCTCCTTATGAATTCCTAAATAGAAATATGGGTCATTTACATAAAACTTTGGCGCGAAAACCATTCCGACTTCTAGCATTTTTACTTGGCATCATCTTTGCTTTAGTTTTGGGATGTCAGACTTCGGCACAGCTATCAAATTCGACTGAAATACTGTGGGATACTTACGGCATACCCCACATCTACGGCAAAGATACCCGAAGTGCATTTCAAGCCTTTGGTTGGGCACAAATGCAAAGTCATGGTAACTTGCTTTTGCGTCTTTACGGTCAGGCACGCGGACGTGCAGCCGAATACTGGGGAGAAAAATATTTAGAATCAGACCGTTGGGTTCAGACTATGGGAGTTCCAGAACGCGCGAGTTCTTGGTACAAAGCACAAAATCCAACTTTTCGCAACTATCTGGATGGTTTTGCTGCTGGAATTAATGCTTATGCTAAGGAGCATGCAGACAAACTTGATGATGAAGTAGAGGTAGTGTTGCCAGTCAAAGGGGAAGATGTACTGGCTCACCTAAACAGAGTCCTGCATTTTACTTTTATTGTCGACCCACAGTCGGTTGCTGGTGTTGCCAAGCAAGAATCAAAAGCCGGGTCTAATGGTTGGGCGATCGCCCCATCACATTCTGAAAGTGGCAAAGCGATGCTGCTTGCAAATCCACATTTGCCTTGGTCGGATTTATTTTTGTGGTACGAAGCACAACTTAAAACTCCCGATATTGATGCTTATGGTGCAACACTTGTTGGAATTCCGGTGTTGGCGATCGCCTTCAACAATAATTTAGGCTGGACTCACACCGTCAACACTTACGATGGTTGGGATACGTACTCACTCAAATTAGTAGAAAATGGCTATCGCTTCGATGGCAAAGTTCGTCCCTTTGAGACTAAAACCCTTTCGTTGAAGGTAAAACAATCTAACGGTACGTTAAGCGAACAACCCCTCATCGTCAAACGTTCTGTTCACGGTCCTGTGGTCACACAAAAAGATGGTTCTGCTTTGGCGTTGCGCGTTGCTGGTCTTGATCGACCTGGTGTGCTTGAGCAATGGTGGGATATGGCGCGTTCCCAAAACCTCACCCAGTTTCAATCTGTTCTCAAGCGTTTGCAACTACCTATGTTTACGGTGATGTATGCAGACAAAGATGGGCATATCATGCACCTGTTCAACGGTGATGTTCCAATTCGTTCTCAAGGTGATTTTAAATACTGGGAAGGGATTATTCCTGGTGACACGTCTAAAACACTATGGACGAAAATCCATCCCTACCAAGATTTACCGCGCGTCATTGATCCAAAAAGCGGTTGGTTGCAAAATACTAATGATCCACCTTGGACAACGACGTATCCTACTGCTATTAAAGCAAACAATTACCCTGCTTACATGGCACCGAGTTCCCTAGATTTTCCCGGCAAGTTTCGGACAGAGCGTTCTATAAGAATGCTTTCTGAGGACGACAAAATCTCTTTTGATGAGATGGTGCAATACAAACATTCGACCCGCATGGAACTGGCAGACCGCATTTTAGATGACTTAATTCCAAGAGCGCGAAAGCAGGGGGGTGAATTAGGGCGGCGAGCAGCTGATGTCCTGTTGGCGTGGGATAGACAAGCGAATGCAGATTCTAAGGGTGCTGTACTTTTTGCCTTTTGGGCACAACAGATGAACTTAGATGATAAATCATTTAGCAAACCTTGGAATCTAGACTCTCCACGTACCACCCCAGACGGTTTAGCTGATCCCAACAAAGCAGTTGCAACACTGGAAGCTGTTGCTGGCAAAATTGAAAAAGCTTATGGAAAGCTAGATATCGCGTGGGGAGATGTTTTCCGGCTACATGTGGGCGATAAGGATTTGCCTGCTAATGGTGGCGATGGAAGTCTCGGTATTTTCCGCGTCGTCGATTTTGCACCAGGAGCAGAAGGTCGCTTCCAAGCAGTTCAAGGTGATTCGTTCGTCGCTGCTATTGAGTTTTCTCAACCAGTAAAGGCGATGGCGTTGATTGGCTATGGTAATGCAACTCAACCAAATTCGCCCCATGTCGGTGATCAGTTACAGTTGTTCACTGGCAAGCAGTTGCGTCCAGTTTGGCGCGAGCGTCAGGATATTCTAGCGCATTTAGAGGAGCGCAAAGCATTCTGAATGTAACCAGGGTCACTCGCCCTTCGGGCTCAAATTCAAAGTTCAAAGTTCAAAATTCAAAATTAAAGACAATTAGTAGGAGCTTGAACTCTCTACGCTATTGTTGACCACAAAATCAAAGATTATGGTGGGGGCTCTGACCCTCATTAATTAATTCAAAAAAATTCTTCCGGATTGAACTTTGTTCGCCTTTGGCGTGCCCTTTGGGCATATTTTGAATTTTGAATTCAAAAAAGGTCAAAAAGCCTTGATTTCAGGCTTTTTGGCTGTCTGGGATGTTATGCTTATTTACGTGCCTGCTGCACCACTATGTGCTATTGCAATTTTAATATAGGGATATTACTATATCTTAACATTACAGGTGAGATTGATGGATCGTGGGAAAATAGTTGCAATTATCACAGGTGCGGTTTCCATAATTTTGGCACTTGGCTACCTCCTGCTTGTACAACTGCTAGACTTTAGGGGTGAAATGAAACCTGCTCCTATGAGTGAGTCATCGCACCAGTCATCAGTAGTCGCATATATTTTACCAGGAAATGCGCAAGCAATAGTAGAAAAAATCTACTAACTAGTATGGTACCAAGTAGCATTCAAACAAGAGAGAACTTTTGAGATTGAGTGTGAGCGGTGTAAGAATTATAGCTGGCGTTGCAAACAGTGATGGAGAAATAGGTGTTGTCGGCAATAATCCGAGCATCGGTAAGCCGCTAGTTGGGCGCTCAGATCTTGCATCTGCTTTTTCGTCCGCCAAAAAAAATATTGGCTCAAAGCTAAAGTCCGTTAAAACTGACTGGGTAAGTCTTGTAGTCCGTTTTAACTGAGATCTTGCACCCTCCGGGTTCGCCCTTCGGGTAAGCGCAAAGCGCACGCTACGCGTAAGTCCCAAAGGGACACGCTTACGCGTTCGCTCTTAGCGTGCGCTTGCGCTTACGCCCTTGGCGTGCGCTTTGCGCTTACGCAGTCGCCT
>NZ_CAWPKW010000242.1:0-3764 GCF_963888615.1 Brasilonema octagenarum UFV-OR1
AATAAATTTCTTGGCTCAAAGTCCAAGTCCGTTAAAACGGACTGAGTAAGTTTTTCAGTCCGTTTTAACGGACTTGGGTTATTAGCCTTGAACTTTAGTTCAAGGCGTACTCAACCGGAGGTGCAAGATCTCAGATGACAGATAAAATGTGAGCTTCGACTAAGTTTTTACTTCTTTTTATAGATAAACTTCGAGTTGACTTATGCAGGTGAACTACCTACACCTTATCTATACTCAGATAGGCGTAGGTAGTTCACAAGTACTTTTTTTCACAACTACTGCAAAAAAACAATCTTTGGAAAATAAAAGGACACCGAATACAGGTGTCCTCATATGATTACCAAAAATCAGCAACTGTGGAAAATCAGAGAATTTTAGTCATCCAAAATCAAGAATCATTTACCATTGCCATTACCAGAGGTAAGAATGCGATCGGCAATTCTATCAGGAACTTCTTGAAGATGGTCGTATTCCCAATGGAAGGAACCAACGCCAAGAGTGAGCGATCGCAACTCCACAATAAAGTTCTGCATCTCTGCTTGTGGTAAATAAGCAATCACACAGTCCCATCCTTGCCAGTCATGTACACCTTCATAACCCAAAATCTGCCCCCGTCTACCAGTCACAAGTTGCAGTACTTTGGCAGTAAATTCGTTTGGAGTGGAGACTTGCACACGGAGGATAGGTTCTAGTAGAGTAGGTTCACACTTTGGCATTCCTGTTTGCATGGCAACACGGGCAGCTTGCTTAAATGCTTGCTCAGAACTATCAACAGTGTGGTAAGAACCATTTGTGAGAGTTACCTTGACATCTACAACTGGAAAGCCCAATGGACCATGTGACAGAAACTCCCGCACGCCTACTTCCACACCAGGAATGTATTGCCTAGGAACAACACCACCTACAATAGTTTCTTTGAAATTAAAGCCTTCGCCGCGTGATAATGGCTGAATGTCCAGGTAAACATCGCCAAACTGTCCATGACCACCACTTTGGTGTTTGTAGCGTCCGTGAATTGATGACGCTGGTTTGCGAATGGTTTCTTTATAAGGCACTTGCGGTAAGTGCGTGGTCATCGGTAGATTATATTTGCGGCGCAGTCGGTCTAGTGCAACTTGCAAATGAATCTCGCCTTGACCCCAAAGAATAACTTCGTGAGTATCGCCGTGTTGTTCCCAAGCAAGAGAACAATCTTCTTCCAACAGCTTAGTGATAGCACTGCTGAGTTTTACTTCATCGTTGCGCTTTTCGGGAGTAATTGCCAGAGCATAAACTGGTTCTAGTTGTCCAGCTTTGGGTAATGCCGTCGTTATCTGTTCAAAAGAAAGAGTATCCCCGGTCTTAATACCCTCTAAACGGCTAATCGCAACGATTTCACCAACACAAGCTTGATTAATTGACTGCTGCTGTTGTCCCATGAGGCGGTACAAACCACCAGCACGAACGCCGTTGAGAACAATACCATCAGTTAACTTACCCCGCCAAACTCGTACCAGAGATAATTTGCCGCCTTGGGGGGTGTAGTAAGTTTTCAGCACTTGCGCCACAGGGGAATCGCCTTTTTTAACTTTTAAGCGACGTTCTGCTGTGGTTTCTGGTTCAGGCGCTTCTCTGAGTAAAGCTTCTAGAAGTGGGCGTACACCGTAATCTTGCTCAGCAACTCCAAAGAAAACAGGGACAACCAAATCTGCCCCTAATTCCATTTTCAGGTCTTTGAGGATTTCTTCTTGGGGAGGCTCGATGTCTTCTAAAAGTTCTTCTAGTAAATGGTCATCAAAATCTGCCAAAGCTTCGAGCATTTCTGCCCGTGCTGTGTGTTCTTGTTCTTTGAGTTCTTCCGGGAAAGGAATAGGATCAGCAGGTGCACCTGCATGGTATTTGTATGCTTGTTCGCTCACCAAGTCGATAAAGCCCATGAGCTGTTCCCCTTGCATAATGGGGTATTGATGCGCTACCAAGGGACGACTGGAAACGGCTTTGAGAGCGTGTAGCGTGTCTAAGACATTGATATTAGCCCGATCCATTTTATTCACAAAGACGAGGTGAGGAATTTCCCAGTCGTCCAGGAATTTAAATAAAGGGGCAAGAGTGAGAACTCGATCTGTGATGGGTTCGCAAACGACAATTGCTGCATCCACGCCCATTAAGGCGTTGTACGTTTCTTGGGCAAATTCCACACTTCCAGGACAATCAATAAATGTGAAGCGAGTGTCATTATATTCAGTGCTAGCAGCACTCACTTCTACACTCATATGGCGATCGCGCGATTCAGCAGCACTATCTCCTACTGTGTTACCATCCTTAACGCTGCCTTTGCGAGTTATTGCACCTGTAACGAATAATAAACTTTCCAGGAATGTGGTTTTTCCACTTAAATATGGACCAACAATTGCCACATTTCGCGAACCCGATTTCACTTTTTCGTTCATACAACCTCCCTTGCAGCTAGACATATCTAGCCGCGTTATCTTATGTTATTGATAGTTCAAAATTTGATGATCCCAAAGATTATTGTCTCCTTAACTTGAGATTATCTCTCTTTTAATATAGGTAGTGAAAAATTGTATTTTCTCGTAATATTTAACTCAAGAAAATTTAACTATTACAAAATTTGCTATATAAAATTAAACTTATATGAATGTGAGCATATGTAACAAAAACTTTGTAAAGTAAACGTAACTTAAACTGTTCAAACACCAGAAAACAATGCAGGTTCCTCTTTATAAAAATCGCCTTCCTACTTTAGTGGGTTTGATATTAGTGATCCAAAGCCTTGTGTGCCCATCATCCTCAGCTTCTCCACCTCCGGCTGCTCCTTTATCTCATCACCTTCTCAAACTGGCGCAATACATTGATAGCAGCGCTCAAGATTACTTAACACAAGGATTAGAAGCCATTCAGGTGGGGAGAGTCAAAGATGCGATCGCCTTATTTCGTAAAGCCACAGAACTTGATCCCAACTTAGCCGCAGCTCACTACAACTTAGGATTAGCACTGCGACAAGCAGGACAATTACAACCTGCGGCTGATGCATTTTACAAAGCGACACAATCTGATCCCCAGTTTGCCCAGGCATATGCTGATCTCGGTGGCTCGCTTTTAGAAGGGAGTAATTGGCAGCAAGCGAACGATTATTTGCAACGAGCAATACAACTTGATCCTAAATTAGGAACGGCTCACTATAATTTAGGGTTGCTGCGCGAGCAACAACGAGATTGTGAGCAAGCGATCGCATCCTTTAAAAAAGCAATTGAACTGACCAAAAACGCACCAGAACCTGCTTATCATATGGGCATCTGTTATTTACAACAGGGGCAAACTGATAAAGCAAAAGATGCCTTTCGCAAAGCAGTTAAAAGAAATCCCAAATATTCCGAAGCTCATTACGAACTCGGTGCAATTTTGTTAAATCAAAGAAAATTAAAATATGCATTAGAAGCTTTTAGAAAATCAGCACAAGCAAACACAAATAATGCCAATGCTTATTATAGCGCTGGGTTAGTTTTTATAGAGTTAAAGCAATATCCACAGGCAGCAGAAGTGTTGCAATATGCCAGAGATCTATACAAAGCTCAGAAGAATTTCCAGTGGGCGAACAATGCACAAAATTTGTGGCAACAAATATCAAACGTAAATTATCCACCTCGTTAAATCAGTGAACAGTTATCAGTAAACAGTGAGCCAGCGCTGCAGGAGGGTTTCCCGACAGAGGCGACTGCGTAAGCGCAAAGCGCACGCCAAGGGCGTAAGCGCAAGCGCACGCT
>NZ_CAWPKW010000243.1:0-51392 GCF_963888615.1 Brasilonema octagenarum UFV-OR1
TGACTCATCCAGAATCTTGTCCCGATTCACTACAACCAGAATTAAAAGCTTGTGCCGTACAGCTCGTGCCTGTGGCTGCTGAATCGGTTGTTACCGATAAGACCACTAGGACCCGAGCCGAGATCGGTGCGTAGTTCATGCCACTTCACCCAAAAAGCTTACTAAAAAAGTCCCATTAAGTGTGTTTGGTAGAATAAAGGTAACATTATCAACAGATAGGTCTTATTGACAAAACTAGATCTATCTTTTTTTATCATAAATTGCTGCACATTTTTTTGATCACAAGCGTTTAAAACTATTTTGTCGCCCCGTCAGGTTTGCTCTACAGTACTGTTCATGCTATTAATGCTTTGGAGAGTTATTTAATAAGCAAATGGTATGCACAAAATTGCTGTTATCACCTTCTGCTTTGACCGGGAATTGGAACTGGTACGCTGTATAAAGAGTGTTCAGGCTCAGCAGGATGCACCACCCTTTGTCCATTACGTGTTTTCTGAGCGCGTTGAAGCTCTTAAAAACGTTTCCGAGGTAGCAAAGGTGGAGAAGCTTGTTCATTGGGTTTCCATTAGCAATCCCTATCATGCAGAACACTCTTCTCCTCGCATGGCCAAGCTACGTCAGGCGGCCTTGGAGATGATACAAGAGCCGTATGTCTGTTTCCTGGACGATGATAATGAAATTCTACCGAATCATTTGAGCAGTTTGTTTAATGTCATAGAAGTCCAGCAACTAGATGCTGCCTATTCCTGGAGGGTATTGGTTTACCCTGATGGTTCTCCGTTCACGGGGGATTACTACCCATGGAACCCAAGCCAGGAAATTGCGGAGTCATTATACCAGTGGTGTTTGGAAAATGGGCTACTCCGTCCTGGAGACTCGATTGTCTACGATGGTCCCCGAAATTCAGATGATCCACGTAACGTAGCCACTGTAGATATGAATGAGTGGTTGTTTCGCACAGATTCCATACGCCATCTCGGGTTCAACCCGGAATTTTCTCAGCAGGAACTGGCAAATCAAGTCGGTGAAGACGACAAATTGCTAGAAAAAATTCTCCAGAACGATTTTCGTTTTGAGTGTACCCAGAACGCAACTGTCCGTTATTACCTGGGAGGTGTTTCCAATGCTATACCCAACATCAAGTGAATCAAAGCTAACCAAAGAATCCAGCAAACTAGCAATCAATGGGGGAACCCCTATTTGTCAAAAGACCTGGCCCACTTGGCCTCAATCCAACCCGGCAACGGAAAAAGCGGTCATTGATGTTTTGCGTAGCGGTCGCTGGACAATTAGCGGTTTTACTAATGGGAAATCTACTCAAGAGCAGATATTTGCGGCAGCTTTTGCCGATTTTCTAGGAGTGAAGCACTGCATACCCACCGATCACGGTACCTCAGCTCTAGAACTAGCTTTAGCCGCGTGCAGTGTAGGACCAGGAGATGAAGTGATTGTACCCGGACTTACCTGGGTTGCCTGTCCCTATGCAGTGCTGACAAATCAGGCGGTTCCAGTGTTGGCGGATGTAGATCCCCATACCATGTGTATTGCCGCTGAATCAGTGCAGCAGCTGATCACGCCTAAAACCAAGGCTGTACTGGTAGTTCATTTATACTGTCGTATCGCCGACATGACCGCCCTAAACCTCATAGCAAAAGAACACAATCTGGTTCTGATAGAAGACTGTGCCCAAGCCCATGGAGCCCGGTGGCGCGGAAGAAGTGTGGGAACCATAGGCAAGGTGGGAGCGTTCAGTATGCAACAGGGAAAACCTATGACTTCTGGAGAGGGAGGATGTTGTGTCACTGATGATGATGAACTGGCGGATCTGATCTATCGTCTACGCACCGATGGCAGAAGTTTTTTACCGAATGTACAAGCGTTGGGAAAGATGCAATTGTGGGAACACGGTGGGGTAGCTGGGCGTAACCACTGCCTTTCTGATATTCAATTGGCAATCCTTACAGCCCAACTCAAGGACTTGCAGGATCAAAACGCCCGTCGTCGGGAAAATGCTGCTTATCTCACAGAACTGTTGATACAATTACCAGGAGTGTCTATTCCCAATTTTCACGATCCGGAGGACGAAGAAACTTACTATCACTTCGCTTTTTTCTTAAATGAAGAGTTTTTGCAGGGGCGCTCTATTGGCTGGGTTAGTGAGGCTTTGTCCGCTGAACTTGGCATCTGGGTTCATCAGCCCTATGTGCCACTAAATCGTCATCCTCTTTATGTTCCAGAGGAGAAACACTGGGTAAAGCAATGTACCGAGGCCCGCGAGGCAGTGCGCAAAGATCAATTTACGCTTCCCTACGCAGAAGAAGTTTATGGAAAAACCCTACTCCTGCATCACTCTATTCTCCTAGCAGAACACAAGGATATGGAGCTGATTGCTGCGGCAATGAAAAAAGTTCATGAGGTCGGGAAATGATGCGCCCTGATACGATAGCAACACCGTATAATAAACAGCATTCTCAAGTAGAGGAGCAGCTAATCAAAATTAACTTTTTCTTTGCTGAGCGGTCAATGCCCATCTTCATCGGACAAGACGTAGGTTCGTCATGTATCGAGTTTTGTGCCCAGAGAAATCCGGATCGGCTCTTTTTCATAGCAGATTCTCATGTCTGGGATCTGCACGGCGAAGAAATCATCTCTTACTACGGGTCTCATTTTCCTATCGAAACTGTTCTGGTGGAACCAAATGAGCAGTGTAAAACTCTAGATCTGGTCAACCGCCTGCTAGAGGCGGCTATGGCTGCTGGTGTAACTCGTCGCAGCATCATCATGGCTCTGGGTGGCGGACTAACGGGGAATATTGCAGGTATGGTAGCTGGACTGCTCTATCGAGGTATTTCCCTAGTGCATCTGCCCACATCCTTTCTAGCCATGTCAGATTCTATCCTTTCTCTCAAACAAGCGGTTAACGGCAGTACAGGCAAAAATCTTTTTGGTATGTATTATTTACCGACTGCCAGCTTTGTATCTGTGAACTTTCTGCGAACCTTGCCTCAGGTGGAACTCGTCGCTGGAATCAATGAGTTGATCAAGAATTGTTTGGTGTTTGACGCTGAGCGTATTGAAATCTTGCTCTCGCTTATCAATCAGCCTCAAACTTGTTCCACCCTAACACAGCTTTTAATTCTGGGGATTGAAGCTAAACAGAAATTACTACTGCAAGATCCGAATGAAAAGAACATCGGCATTTCTCTGGAATACGGACACACCGTTGGACATGCTTTAGAGTATCAGGGCTATGGTCTGTCCCACGGGATTGCTGTTGCATTGGGAATGCTTGTGGCATCTGCCATTTCCTTCAAGCGGGGGTGGTTAAGTGAACAGGAGTATTGGCTGCACTACGAACTGATTAACAGTGTCAATGGCAACCTACAATTTCCGCAAAATCTCGACTTGGATACTACTATCAATATTATCCGTAGGGATAACAAACACGGCTATCTCACTCTCTGCCAAGATCCGCATCCTTTTGTTTTGTTGCGGTCAATAGGAAGGGTTGAGATGACTGAGGGCAAACCCCTAGTTGGTGTTAGCGAGGATGAGATTATCACCGCTATAAAACAGGCTCAAAGTGATGCATGGGAGTATTTTCACAGGATAAACTGTGCGCAAGCGAATATATGGAACGCAGGAGTTGGTTGATGTTTGACCAGGCTGTTATCCTTGCAGGTGGACGAGGAACTCGTCTAGCTCCTTTGACCGACACCTTACCCAAGGTCATGGCACCCGTGCATGGTCATCCTTTCCTAGAATATCAGATCATGTATCTGCTCCGTCAAGGAATTACCTCTATTCTTCTTTTGGTCGGCTATCGCTGGAAACAGATTTGGGACTACTTCGGGGACGGTAGCAAATGGGGAGTGGATATTAAATATAGCCAAGAATTAACACCTTACGGTACTGCCGGATGTTTGTCTCACGCCTATCCTCAGCTTAGAGACTCCTTTGTTGTGATTTATGGTGACTCTTTTCTGCCTTGTGATTATGCACTCATGTTTAAGTGTGCTACTGAACACGCACCTACCGCTTTCATGACCGTCTATCCCAACCGAGGAGAATTGCCCGTTCCTAACAATGTGCAAGTTGATTCTGAGGGTTACGTTCAGCAGTATCTCAAAGATAAACCAGAGCTAAAATTTGATTATGTCGATGCGGGTGTACTGCTGTTGCACCGCCATCATGTAGCCGCTTTTCCCCAGCATCTTCCTTCCAGTTTAGAGGAGGACATTTTCCCCCGTTTGGTAGCTTCAGGAATGATACGAGCTTTCGTGAGCGAGCAGCGCTTTTATGACATTGGAACGCCAGATCGATTGGATGTGTTCCGGCAAGATGTTACGAAATTTTTCGACCTATCAAATTTTCGCGTGGGTTCAGGCTTACTATGAATAATTTACAAAATCCTATGGCTCTCGAACCAGAAAATCATCAATCTCGGCGTATGATTACTGAACCCCAACACTATATAAAGGTGTTGCGAGATGTGCTCTCCCTTCTTGATTTTGTAGCGATAGAAAAGATAGCTCACATCATCTTTAATACTGTAAACCGACAAGCCCAAGTGTTGCTAGTGGGTAATGGTGGCAGCGCCAACAACGCAGCTCATTATCGTTGCGATTTCTTGAGCACTTTCCGCTATCACCAACTTCGGTTCCAAGTGCTTAACTTAGCTGAGTCTCCTGCGATGCTTACTGCTCTGGGAAACGATTTTGATTTTACTGAAATCTTCAGCTACCAGGTTCAAGAAAATGGCAGACCTGGCGATTTACTCATCATGCTCACAGCTTCAGGTAATTCCCCGAACATTCTTGCCGCCTGCAAGACAGCTCAAAAGTTGGATATGTGTACTGTATCAATTACTGGCTTCGATGGGGGGAAGGTTGCCCAGATGGCCGACTTCAACATTACTATTCCCTCTGATAACTATGGTATTATCGAGGATACTCAACTAGCTGTGGGTCATATGCTCAGCCAAACTATTAGCGGAATGCTTAAAAAATCTTTAGTAGGCTGAAACTGTCATGCAGAGAAACTCCCATGTTAGACCAGCAGTCTTTTTAGACCGTGATGGCACTCTCATCAAACATGTGCATCATCTTTGCTCCCCAGAGCAGGTAGTACTTGAGCAAGGAGCAGCCGAGGCTCTCTGTCTCTTGCAAAGCGCAGGGTTTGCCTGCGTAGTGGTAACCAATCAGTCAGTAGTTGGACGGGGAATGCTGACTTTCGAGGGACTAAAAGCTATTCACGATAAGATGGAGCAGCTCCTTTCTATGCAGGGAGCAAGTGTGGAGGGTATTTACTTTTCCACTCACGTTCCTCGTACTTCAGACTTACGCAAAGTTGAGTATTTTGATAGAAAGCCGGGTCCTGGTATGCTGCTCTTAGCAGCCCAGGAATTAGGACTCTCTGTAGCAGATAGCTGGATGATTGGCGACTCCATCAGTGATGTGCTGGCTGGTGTAAACGCTGGTTGCAAAGGTAGTTGTCTCCTGAAAACAGGGCTGTATTCTCTTGAATGGCAAGATGACAACCAAATCTCGTTTCTCGCCTCGGATATATTGGATGCAGTTCAGATAATTCTGAAACAACATAGCATTTGTATATAGGCTATTACCCTTCTTGCGTAACCAGCTTTTCTAGTTGTGTCAACAAGCATTCAAATTTCTTTCGCTTTTTGGAGTTATCCTACACCTTTAACCCTAATCACAAATCTTAAACCAGGAGAGTTATAATGACAGTGTTGGTTACAGGTGCAGGTGGTTTTATTGGCAGCCATCTCACTGAAGCCTTGTTAAGCCAGGGATACAAAGTTCGGGCTTTAGTACATTACAATAGCCAAAATAACTGGGGGCATCTCCGAGAGTTACGACCTGAATTGCAAAGCAAACTAGAGGTGTGTCTGGGGGACATCACAGATACTTATTTGGTCACCAGTCTGGTTGCAGGGTGCGAGGTTGTATTCCACCTTGCTGCCTTAATTGGTATTCCCTATTCCTACCAAGCCCCAGCTTCCTATGTGGCTACGAATGTGTGTGGAACTCTAAATGTTCTGCAGGCCTGTCGTCAAGCAAGTGTACGTCGGCTAATTGTAACTTCTACAAGTGAGGTTTATGGTACAGCTCGTTACACTCCCATAAATGAAGCTCATCCATTACAAGCGCAATCTCCATACGCTGCAAGCAAAATAGCCGCAGATAAGCTAGCTGAATCTTATTTCTGTAGCTATGATCTACCTGTCGTAACCTTCCGCCCATTCAACACCTATGGGCCTCGTCAATCTGCCCGTGCTATCATTCCAACGGTGTTGACTCAGGCTATCGCCAAAGTTGAAAAAATCACTCTCGGAAATCTAGAACCAAAGCGTGACCTGACCTTTGTTTCAGATACTGTGCAGGCGTTCTTGTTAGCAGCTCAAACACCAGGGATTGAAGGAGAAACCATTCACTTTGGGCAAGGTACAGCAGTGAGTGTAGCGGAGATTGCTCAACGATGTTTGAGTGTGGTTGGTAGCAAGGCGGAAATTGTGAGCGTGACTGAACGACAACGACCCCAACATAGCGAAGTTCAACTACTCTTGTGTGATGCGTCTAAGGCACAACGCATGTTGGGGTGGAAACCAATAATCTCACTAGATGAGGGATTGTCTCGAGTAGCTGATTATGTGCGAAGCTACTCTGAGCAATATCGCCATAGAGATTATGTCGTATGAGTATACAATCCTTTTATGAATAAATGTAACAACAGTGCGGTAAGTTGATAATTGATCCCTTGCAATCATCCTTTAAACATTTTCCAAAAAACAGTATTCATCCGTGAGAGGTTAAGGTAATTGCATTTTTGTCAAGAGGTCTTTGGAATATAAGTTGTTCCATGCCGTAGCATATGGGCATGAACAGGAAAAGGTAGACAAGCCTTCTCACCAGCCCGTTCAACAATTCCAGCGATAGTTCTTGTGCTAATGATCCGTGTCGAGAAGACTGGAAAACATAGGGACTAGCAGGATAATCTCTTTGCAGCTTGCGGAGAGCGCGAATTTCCTCAGAGTAAAGACGATAAATAGACGGAGTACCTTTTTTAACTTGCTTTACGTAAATTGTGCCACTATTCCAGTCTATTTGCTCCTCGACTCTGGGCAGTGTCAAAGTCCGGTAACCTGGCGATACCAGTTAATTGTCTGCTTCAGTCCAGTCTCAAAATCTACTTTGGGCTGGTAATTCAGTAGCTTCTGAGCTTTGGTCAAATCAACTAGGCGAATGGGAATAGTCGTTGGCTTGGATGGATCGTAGGTCGGAGGAACGGTATGCCCAGTTAGTTTGAGAATCAATTCTACCGCTTCCTTAATAGTCACGGGTTGACCGGAGCCGATGTTGATGGGATCACAGTTAGCACAGTGTTCCATTGCTGCTAGGATTCCTGTCACAAGATCGGTTGCGTAGACAAAATCTCGCACTGTCGA
Organism: Brasilonema octagenarum UFV-OR1; assembly: GCF_963888615.1. Classification (NCBI taxonomy): domain Bacteria; kingdom Bacillati; phylum Cyanobacteriota; class Cyanophyceae; order Nostocales; family Scytonemataceae; genus Brasilonema; species Brasilonema octagenarum. Next base: position 7,466 of record NZ_CAWPKW010000243.1, read on the forward strand.
ACCATCTCCCCAGACCTCAAACGGATTCTGCTTCTCCAGAGATCTACGAATTAGTGCAGGCAATACCTGGGAAGTTTCAAAGTCAAATTTGTCGTAAGGTCCGTAGACATTTGTGGGACGCACGACAGCGACTTTGAAGCCATAGCGTTGGTAGTAAAACTGCGCCAATTTTTCAATGTAACGCTTCATCCAGCCCACCCCCATGTAGCTGGGGTATGGGTCACCCACAAAGGCTTCAGTTTCTTTAACCGGGTAATCTGCTGGGGGATAGATAGTGGTGCTACTGATAAACAGTAGACGATTGACCTTTGACAGACAGGCAGCTTCAAACATCTGGGAATTGAGTAGGAGATTAATTGTGACGTGAGCCACTGGGTTTCTAGCCATAACGGCAGCACCTGAAGTATTGGCAGCACAGAGAAAAACATAGTTCATGCCTTTCACCACTTCATAACAGTCATCCCGTTGGGTCAAGTCACACTGGACATATTCGATACGCTCGTCCTGAACGAGGGATGGCTTTTTATGAAGTGTTGCTCGCACCACTGCCCCGCGATTTAACAATTCCTCGATCAAATGAGTGCCAATTAACCCTGCTCCTCCAGTTACTAAAACCTTTTTATTCTTGTAAAACATAGATTCTCCAGAATTTGTACTATTGTGGCTTCACATCTACAAACGGCAATCGGCATTGATAGTGACTTCAACGTATTTATTCTTTCATAAAGTCGTCAGTAGACCGAAAAGTTTTGGGATTGAGATCAGGTACGCTCCTCGTATTAACCTGCCACACCTGACGTTGCCTCTGTTAGCTGTATTATTGCAATACCTTAGCCAATTTAACAATGTGCCGAAATCAGGTAATAAGCGTAGGTTTTTCCATCCCCCTGAGTATACTAAGTTGGGCAAAAATTGTAGTGAGTGTGATTGAACGACAACGACCCCAAGATAGTCAAGTTGAACTACTCTTGTGTGATGCATCTAAGGCACCACGGATATTGGGGTGGAGACTGACAATCTCTCTAGATAAGGAATTGTCTCGAGTAGCTGATTATGTGTGGAGCTACTCTAAGCAATATCATTATAGAGATTATGTCGCATGAGTACAGAATCTCTAATGAATAAATGTAATAGCAGTGCAGCCGGGTTAAGAACTGTCATTTTGGCTGGGGGTAAGGGAACCAGACTGAGACCTTTTACCGTCAACTTTCCTAAGCCTCTTGTACCCTTAGGCGATACACCTGTACTGGAAGTCTTAATCCGTCGCCTTATCCACTATGGTATTACTGATATTACTCTTGCCTTAGGGCATCTAGCTGAGTTGGTTAAAGCATACTTTGACCATCGGCAGAAGCTAGTTGAACACATTACACTCCATTTTATCGAAGAAGAAGAACCAACGGGAACAGCGGGTTCACTATCATTTGTTCCCAATCTTGATGATACATTTTTGGTAATGAATGGAGATTTGTTAACTAATCTAAATTTTCATGATCTGGTGCAGTTCCACCGAGAACAGAAAGCATTGCTCACAATCGCAACCCATACTCGCACAGTCAAAATAGACCTAGGTGTTCTAAAATTGGACGATACCTATCAAGTCGTTGATTACTTGGAGAAGCCAGAAACAAAGTATCAAGTCAGCATGGGGATCTATGTCTATGAACCGAGCGTACTTAAACACATTGAGTACGGCAAATATCTTGATCTGCCCGATCTGGTATTGCGACTTTTGGCAAAAGGGGAGCGAATTTGTGCGTATCCGACCGATTGCCTCTGGTTAGATATTGGTAGACCGGATGACTACGCCAAAGCCCAGGAAATCTTTTCCGAAAAAAGGGAGGAGTTTGACCTTGTCTAATTGGCACATTCCTCTTAGCGATTTGGATTATGGTTCTGAAGAAACCATGGCTGTTCAAAGAGTGCTGCAAAGTAAGTGGCTTTCTATGGGGCCAGAAGTTCAGGCTTTTGAACAGGAGTTTGCAGAATTTTTGGGAGTAAAGCATGCGATCGCTGTAGCTAATGGAACAGCAGCTTTGCACTTGTCCTATCTGGCACTGGGGTTAGAGCCTGGGGATGAGATTATTCAACCCGCAATTAATTTTGTAGCAGCAGCCAACATGGCTGTAGCAATAGGCGTGAAACCAGTGTTTGCCGATATTATTGGTCTGAATGAACCTACAATAGATCCAGCAGATATTGAACGTTGCATCTCGCCTCGTACAAAAGCTGTTGTAGTTATGCACTATGGTGGTTACCCTTGTCGCATGGCAGAAATTCAAACAATTTGTCAGCAATATGGTTTGGTATTGATTGAAGATGCCTGTCATGCTGTAGGAGCACGTTACCTTGACTCCCAAGCAAGAGAGCCCCATGGGAACATGGTAGGCACGCTGGGTGATATTGCCTGCTTTTCATTCTTTAGCAATAAAAACTTAGCAACTGGAGAAGGCGGTTTAGTCACTACCAATCGGGATAATTTAGCTGAACGTCTGCGTCTGCTTCGCTCCCATGGAATGACGACTCTCTCTTGGGAGCGTCACAAAGGTCATGCAAGCTCTTATGATGTAATCCTACACGGGTATAACTATCGACTTGATGAGTTGCGAGCTGCATTGGGTAGAGTTCAGCTTAGAAAACTGAAGCGCAATAACTCCCGACGCCAGCAAATTGTATTAGCTTATCAAAAGCATCTGACCCCGCTATCAGGTTGGACTGTTCCCTTTTGGGACTATCTTGGTGACTCCGCTCATCACTTAATGGCACTTGTAGCACCAGATAGGGAAACTCGCACTCATGTAGTCAAAGCTTTAAAGCAAGCAGGCATTCAAACAAGCTTTCACTACCCCTGCTTAGCAGACTTTACAGCGTTTAGACATTTGACAAGTCATGACTTAGAACAAAGCCGCTTGTTTGCCCAAAGTGTTATAACACTACCACTGTTTCCAACTATGACCACAGACCAAGTTGAACAGGTTTGCTCCCATATTTATGAATTTAGCAGTCTTACGAAGCTAAAAGATGACCTCCATTAAAACTATTTAGGAGTAACTTTTTAATAATTCCCAAAATATCGGGGATAAGTAGACAAGACGTACTATAGTTTTCATAGCTACCTCTAAAGGAAATGTACATGCCAAGTGTCCATACTATCAAACCCAAGCCGGAGCAACAAACCTTCTATTCCCCCTACTGTAGCGAGTATCCCAAAGCTCTTTACATAGAGTTGACTGATCGCTGCAATCTTTTATGTCCTATGTGCCGCCAATCTGCCGTAGCAGGCGATGTGCTACCACTAGAAACCTTCAAGGAAATTGCAGACACCTTATTTCCTCATGCAGTATTCGTAGATCTCCGAGGGTGGGGCGAAAGTACAATGTTGCCTACCTTTGATGACTATCTCGACTATTCCCTCAAATTTCCTCTAAAGAAAAAGCTGATTACTAATGCCACCGTAAATAAGCCATCTGTTTGGCAACGACTTGGTGAAAATGGCGTCGTAGTCGGTGTATCTATTGATGCAGCAGACAAAGAGTTGTATGAACAGCTACGCGTTGGTGGCAAGTTAGAGAAAACTCTTGCAAACGTGCAGCAGTTAGTGCAAGCAGCTGAAGCGGCAGGATATGACCCTAAACAACAAGTATACTTTTGTATTACTGCCAGTGGTTCAAATATTTTCGATATTAAAAATATCGTTCGCATAGGACTCGATTTGGGTATTGACCGTTTCAAGTTAGAACCCATCAAAACCTCTGATCAAGACCCTGTTCACCTCAAGAATTTCACCCTGGAGGTGCGAGAGGAAATGGAAACACTGCGCGAACTCGCTAGGGAAACAGGGGCACGTATCGAACTTTCGGCATCAATGATTGAGGGGGATGTACACGTAATGGCGACGCGAAAGCTGTGCATCCATCCTTGGCAATATCTTTATGTCAATGCCAGGGGTCGGATGGGATTTTGCGACCACCTCAATGGTGTAGAGGAATTTACTTTTGCTCGCTGGGGCGAGGTTGATTTCGATACCTTCTGGAATGGAGAACAAATGGTGAGACTGCGACAGGAACACTTGGAGCGCTTCCACCAAAAGCAGCAGATCTCAATTTGTGGCGATTGCAATTGGTGTTATGACCAACGCTACATGGATTTGGAAGACTGGGTAGAACCGGGTTGGTCAGCCTATCGCGTGCAACTTTGAAGAACGAGCAAAGAAAAATACAATGGTCAGTGAAGAACTGTGTTGCCCCTGGGAGCAGCTCTTTTATGAGCCAGCGCTGCTCGATTCTGCTTCCGGCGATGCTGATAGCGGTGAAACCGTAAAGTATTACTGTTCAATTCTTAAACAAGGAGAAATCCGGGTACTTGATGTTGGTTGTGGAACAGGTCGGTTAGCTATTCCGCTAGCAGCTCAGGGCCACGAAGTATATGCCATAGATAGTTCCAGTGATATGGTCTCTTTTTTTCAGGAGAAGCTTGCTCACCTTGACAGTGAACTCCAGTGCCGCATCCATCTGCATCATCTAAATATTCAGTCGCAATTTTATGATGGCAGCCTTGATGTTGCTATAGCAGTAGACGATTTTCTTACGCATTTTTTGGATGATTCAAGTTTGCTTTCCACTCTCAAAAATATTTGCTATAGTCTTAAACCGGGCGGTCGTTTCCTGACGGACTTACGAGGAAGGAGTCAACAACGCATAGCAACAGCCACCCAACCTTTTCCCAAACCCATGCATTTCTTCGGTATTGTTCACCAAGTGCCAACGCCATTTGGAAAGAGATCAGCTGCTATGCGCTCTGTAGAAAGCTATGACGAAAATAAGCGCATCCTGACTAGCACTCAGATTTTTGAATGGATCTTGCCTGATGGCACTGTTGAGAAAACAATCTACCGCACTCTACGCCAGCGATTGCATCGTTTAGAACAACTCGCTGCTGCTGCGGAGGATGTGGGTTTGAAGTTAGGATTAGCACACCAACGTCTTAACCCATTGAACGAGGCTAGCTACGAAGAGGGAATGTCTGTGGAATTTTATCGGGTGTAACGATGGTTAAAAGGATTCAGTGAAACAATGAATTTACTCCTTTCCGCCCATGCCGATGATATTGCCTATTCCCTTGGCGGTGCCTTGCTAAAGGGATATATCAGTCAAACTACAGCTACTTTAATCACCGTGTTTCAGCGCGGTTTATATGTCCCCTACGCTCGACCAGAAGCTTCGGTAGAGGAAGCCAGTGCCATTCGGAATACTGAGGATCTTGCCTACGCCGCCAAAGTTGGCCTCAAGCACAAGGGGTTGGGGTTAGGGGATGTTACTCTGCGGGGATACCCAGATTTGGACTCCATTTTCACAGTGACAGATTACCGCCAAGACCCAGGTGCAGTGGAGAGTATCGAGACAATCCAGTCATTCTTAAATGAGCAAACAGAAATGACGCACCTCTGGGTACCTTTGGCGATCTGCAATCATATCGATCATGTATTGCTACTGAAGGCGGTTCTTGGATGGAAGGCAAAACCCGAACTGGAAGTGATTTTTTATGAAGATATTCCCTATGCGGGCTTTGAGGAGCTAGACAGTATTGAAACCTGGGTACAGCAAGTCATTGGCTCGGCAGAAGCAGAAATTATCGATATCAGCGAACAGTTCGAGGAAAAACTGAAAAATTTGGAAATTTATGCTTCCCAGGTTAGCCAAGATGACATCGAGTTGGTAAAACTGCATGCCCGACGCATCGTACCGGGTTTGGCAGTGGAACGTGTGTGGCGCAAAAAAAGGTTAGGAGAATGAAAGTCGCGATCGCAACTCAGTGGTTAACACATATGGGAGGTTCTGAAGTCCTAACAGTAGCGACTGCTTTGTCTCTAGCACTCCTGGGACATCAGGTACAGGTCATCGTTGCCGAAGGGACGATTCATCCCAAATTTGAGCGTCAATTAGATCAACAAGGAGTGAAGCTAGTTTCTTTAGCGGTCTATAATAATATAACAGATAAAGTTGCTGCTCTAACACAGCTGCTGCGACAACAGCAACCCACTCTGGTCCACTTTATTCCCCTCGAATCCTTAGCTTGTGAGTGGATAGCAACGGAAACGGTTCGAACAATTCCTGTGGTAGTCACAGAAACGACTAACGCTTCCCCTTCCGTTTGGTGGATTGGCGATCGCGAGCACTATGCTTTTAAAGCAGCCGATGGAGTAATCGCTATGTCCCATCAAGCTGCGGCGAACATTCAGCGCTATAGGAAAACAGAGCAACTTTTACAAGTCATACCACCGTCCTTGCCTCCTATAGATAATATGTGGGATCCACCTTTGATGGAAATAACGGATACTGCCCTCAATAATATTGGTTGCGTCAGCCGACTGTCTGAAGAGAAGGGGCTAGAATTTCTTCTAGCTGCTATGACTATGATTGATAGAAAAGCTAGGAAAATAACGCTGCACATATTTGGTGAGGGACAAGAGCGTTATCGAGTTGAATCTCTAATTCGGGCTTTCGATTTAAATGATGCGGTTGTGCTGCACGGATATGTCGAGGACATATATGTAGCTATAAAAAGCTGTGCACTTTTTGTTCTTCCTTCTTTAGTCGAAGGGTTGCCTCTGTCTTTAATTGAAATTATTGCTTCGGGACGACCTTTCATTGCTACAAATGTGGGAGGTATCCCAGAACTGGTTGATGGTGAAGACTGGGCTGATTTAGTGCCTGTAGGAGATTCAAGAGCACTAGCAGAAGCTATTGAGCGGCGGATGGGAAATCCAACACAGGCGTGTAGCAGTGGGAGACTGGCTCGTGCTGCTTATGAGCGTTGCTGGCATTCCAGACTACGGGCAGAAGAACTCATTCAATTTTATCAACAGGTCTTATTTAGACAAGTTTAACTGGTGTAGAGTACCACATTAACCCTCTTTAATGTCTCAGATGCTAGCAATAACACCTACACAGCATATGAAACAAAGGTCAGATCACACTTTGGTTCTAGATTTCCGAGAGTAATTTTTTCAACTTTGGCGATCGCCTGAGTCAACACCGTTGGAATGGTAGCACGGGCAGATTGACGAGGTCCATAGGTGTTGAATGGGCGGAGGGTTACGGCAGGTGAACTATCGCTACAGAAATAAAATTCAGCTAGCTTATTTGCAACTATCTTGCTCGTGACTAATAATAACACTACTTAGTAACTCTTCTACTGAATTGTTACAAACTTAATTAAAATTAAAATAGTTTACAATAAATAATTAAAATTAAAATAGTTTACAATAAAATTTTTATCTCAATTCCAACAGTTGCCCTAAATGAGAGTTGCGATTATTTAACCGATGCTCTAGATGTAGTACTTTACCAAATTCCAAACTTTTTTAAACTTTTTTTGAAGGAAAATACTTCTGTTACTGAAATGCAGATAGCTTCAACTCAATTTAAGTCAGAGCTTTTATCAGAAGCTCTAAAAAGTCTACGACTGATAGTTCCCTTAGTAATTACTCAAATATCTGATACTGCCATCAATGCCATTGATGTAGTAATGATGGGCTTACTTGGTGCTCAAAGTTTGGCAGGTGGTGCTCTAGGCGCAATTGCTTTTTCTACCTCAGTATATGTTGTGTATGGAATTTGCTCTGGAGTAGGAGCAATGGCAGCTAAGGCTTTTGGTGCGAGCAAGACAGACCAAATAGATCGCGTCACTTGTCATGGACTATGGCTAGCAGGTGCAATATCTATACCTGTGATGCTCTTAATTTGGCATTGCGACTCGCTGTTGCTCTTATCGGGTCAAGAACGCAGCAATGTTCTGCTAGCACAAACCTATTCACGAGCGCTGGTTTGGGGTTTTCCTGCTGCCATTGGTGTTCTCATACTAAAAGACGTTGCTTCTGCTGTCAATCACCCCCGATTTATCGCAGCTATAACAATATTTGGGATGTTTTTAAATATACCACTTAACTATGTAATGATGTTTGGTAAATTCGGTTTTCCTCACCTTGGTTTAGCTGGGATTGGCTGGGCAAGTAGCATCGTTTTTTGGGTAAACTTCTCGATAGCATTTGCTTTGTTTTCTTTCCACCCGAATTTTAAGGATTACAAGTTTTTTGATCATTTGTATCAATTTGACAAGTCTATTTTCGTAACAATCTTCCAAACTGGATGGTCTATGGGGATTCACTTTGGAGCGGAAATAGCACTATTAAATGTTACAGTTTGGCTCATGGGGTATCTTGGAACGGAAGTGTTAACGGCTCATCAAATTGCGATCCAGACAGTAGAAATCTTTATGGCGATTCCAGCAGCCATTACCAGTGCTACTACAGCGAGAGTAGGACAAAGGCTGGGTGAGAAAGATTTGTTTGGTGTAAAAAGAGCGGCATCTATCGGTATTACTTTTGGTGCGGTGTTTTCGTTCGTTGTTGCACTAATTTGTTGGCTTTTTCCTGACCACCTTGTGGCAATTTATTTGGACATCAATAACGTAGACAATACTGAAGCCATTAAGATTGCAATATCTTTTCTCAAATTGGCAGCGCTCTACCAAATTGCTTATGGTATTCAAATGATCGCTGTTGGGGCGTTGCTAGGGTTACAGGATACTAGGATACCTATGTTGATAAACCTTTTGACTTTTTGGGGTATTGGCTTGGGTGGAGGCTATTTTATGGGACTCAATTTGGTTTGGGGAGGTATCGGTCTATGGTGGGGTTTAATTCTAGGTCCCGCAATCTCCGCAGTAATTTTAGTTTGGCGTTTTTATTCTGTAATTTCTCAAAAACTTGCCAACTGTAGTAATGAGGACCGCGATCACGTCATTAGTAGTCAACCTTTAGACGACATTCAAGCGTCTATTAGTTGAGAATGATCAACGAACTCATTTGAGTGGCTCTTTATCTTTAGAACCACTGATAGGTAAGCTTACTTGTTTTATTTTCAGCATCAAATGTCAATTCCAAACTAATTATTTTTTTTACATGAATATTCGTACCGTTTCCACAAGCCCTTTTGCCGATCAAAAACCTGGTACTTCTGGATTACGCAAATCTACTGCTGTATTTCAGCAACCCAATTACTTAGAGAATTTTATTCAATCAATCTTCGAGAGTATCAAAGATTGCCAGGGGCAGACCCTAGTACTGGGTGGCGATGGTCGCTATTACAATCGTCAAGCCACACAAATCGTCCTGAAAATGGCTGCGGCCAATAAATTTGGGCGAATTAAAGTCGGTCATCGCGGTATCTTGTCTACTCCTGCAACCTCCTGCATCATTCGCAAGTATAACGCCTTGGCTGGCATTATTTTGTCTGCCAGTCATAATCCAGGCGGGTTCCTTGGTGATTTCGGAGTGAAATACAACGTCAGCAATGGTGGACCAGCACCCGAAAAAGTAACACAAGCAATCTACGCCTACAGCAAAACAATTAACTACTACAAGATCCTAGATGCACCAGATATCGATTTAGACACTTTGGGAGAGTCTCGTTTGGGAAATACGGTAGTTGAAGTCATTGATCCCGTATATGATTACGAAAAATTAATGGAAACTTTGTTTGATTTTGATTGTATTCATCAACTTCTAACTAAATCTGGGTTTCGGATGTGTTTTGATGCCCTACACGCTGTTACAGGTCCTTATGCCCATTCCATTTTTGAGCACCGTTTAGGAGCATCTATGGGAACAGTGCGTAATGGTACGCCTTTGGAGGATTTTGGTGGTGGGCATCCCGATCCGAATCTCGTCTACGCACGTGACTTGGTGGAGATTCTTTACGGCAAAGACGCTCCTGATTTTGGGGCGGCTTCTGATGGGGATGGAGATCGCAACATGATCCTAGGTCGCAATTTTTTTGTCAGCCCCAGCGATAGTTTAGCGGTATTAGCAGCTAATGCAAAGCTGGTTTACGGTTATAAGTCAGGATTAGCAGGAATAGCACGATCAGTAGCTACTAGCACTGCTGTAGATAAAGTAGCAGCAAAGTTGGGAATTGATTGTTATGAAACCCCCACAGGTTGGAAATTCTTTAGCAATCTCCTTGACGCAGGTCTAGTCACACTCTGCGGCGAAGAGAGCTTCAGTACTGGCTCTAACCACATCCGAGAAAAAGACGGGATCTGGGCAGTGCTGTTTTGGCTAAATATTTTAGCAGTGCGGCAACAATCCGTTGAGCAAATTGTTCAAGAATACTGGCAACTGTATGGTCGGAATTATCACTTACGGTATGACTATGAAGGAGTAGATCCGGAACGAGCCGCAACACTCATGAACAAGTTGCAAACTTCAATGGCAAGTTTAAAAGGAAAACGATTCGGTCCCCATGAAGTAATATACTGTGATGATTTCAGCTATACTGATCCAGTAGATGGTAGCGTCAGTACGCATAAAGGTATCCGAATTATTTTCGATGATGAATCTAGAATTGTGTTTCGCCTTTCTGGTACAGCGACATATGCGGCAACCATAAGGATTTTTTTAGAAACTTACGAACCCAAGGTTGCTAAACAGAATCAGCAGCCACAGCAAGCACTTGCTAGCCTGCTTGCTATTGCTAATGAAATTGCCCAACTTAGTATACTCACAGGGATGGAAAAACCCACGCTGATTATCTGATTTCGGCACATTGTCCAATTGCTTTCGACTTATGTGTACACGCTGAAGGGGAGACAAGCAACCCAAAGCCTGTGTACTGTATTAAGTTGAGCGAATTATGGTAAAAAAGATCGACCAATATTGTCAATAAGATATATCTATTGAAACCGTTACCTAAATTATACCAGAAGCATCTACAAAGTTTACTTTCACAGTCCGAATTAATATTTCTGACGCTGGTGATTAAAGTAGTACAAAACATCAAAGCTGTGAAACTAGAGAAAATATCAGAGTCGTTACCATTATTCATTCAATGCTAGTCAAGACGGAAGAAATTACAAAGGTTCCTATCATTAGCAATATTGAATATAGAAGAATTGTGGTTTCCCATAATTGAAAAATGGTTAGCTCAAACTTTTTTCGGAAATCAGCGAATATATTTAGCAATCGATAGAACGAAATCGATAGAACGAATTGGAAAAGAAAAAATCTACTAATGATTCACCCGTGACAAGTTAAGAAAATTGCACATTTGTCAAGTGGGTGCAAAAAAAGGGGACAGATTTAGCTTGGGGACTGGCAGAACCACCAGATCCGAATTATCCTTTTGTCTTGACAACTGGGCGACTTTATGGTCATTGGCATACCCAAACTCGTACTGGTCGGATTGAAAAGATTTGCCAAATGCATCCTGAACCGTTTGTTGAGATTCATCCCCGTGATGCTGCAAAGTTGGGGATTACAGATAGTCAGTGGGTGGAAGTGCGATCGCGTCGGGGAAAAGCTAGGTTTCCGGCAAAAGTTACGAAGGCGATCGCCCCTGGTACAGTGTTTGTCCCTATGCATTGGGGTGCGCTTTGGGCAGAGAATGCTGAAGCTAACGCCCTGACTCATCCAGAATCTTGTCCCGATTCACTACAACCAGAATTAAAAGCTTGTGCGGTACAGCTAGTGCCTGTGGCTGCTGAATCGGTTGTTACCGATAAGACCACTAGAGTTCGAGCCGAGATCGGTGCATAGTTCGTGCCACTTCGCGCAAAAAGCTTACTAAGTATACATTCACTCATACAAAAAATATGGTGTCAGGATACTCGATCACCACGCCTTAACCGCTTCCTTTATGCTGTTTGTAGATAATGAACAATAGTGTGGTCGTCATGTTTATGGCGATCGCATTTGGCTGATTCCACCAATATCAGCTTCCACGACTCCGGTGTATACCGTAGAGTTTGAAAATCGTCTTCTCAAACCAAATTATTTCTATCAACGTGATCCCTGGCAAACAGAATCTGCTGCTACTAAGTGTCCATTTCGTCATCAGGCTTAATACCCTTTCACAAAAATCCTGATACATTTGACTCCCCCTACTCCCCCACTTACCCGCTATGTTCTAACTTTAAAGTGAAACGGTATAAGCACCCCTCGCCCCTAAGTTTTCATGCGTAAGTCCTAAATATTTTGTGTGTGGGTGCGTTCGTTATGAGCTATGACAAGAATTGGTTTAAATTAGTCCTGAGTTTCAGAGGTTCTGTTATTTGGGATATTAAGTATTAGGTGTGGGATAATAGCGTTTGAGACATGGTTATCGCTAAATAGCAGCTTGAGGATAGATCCGTTGATGGGAAAAATATCAAAAACTACTGCCAGAAAATTATGGCTTAGAGAAATATTTAGATATCAAGGTTCTGTTATTCCAGGGATTTTACAACGTTGTCTTTTCTGTGCTGCATTTGGCATTATAATTTCCTTTCTTTACTTCAATAAATTGCCTGTTTTTCAACCCATTTTAGGCAGTGTAATTCCCAGTATTGTTTTAGCTTTATTGCTAGTATTTCGTACTAATACAGCTTATGAGCGATTTTGGGAAGGAAGAAAACTTTGGGGTAGTACAGTTAACACTATCCGCAATTTAGCTTGGCAAATTTGGGTTGCAGTTGACGAAGTTGAACCTGGAGATCGAGAGCGTAAAATTAACACATTACGTTTATTGTCGGCGTTTGCGATTTCAAAAAAGCGATTTCTTCGTTATGAACCAGCTAGTGAGGAGTTAAAACCTTGGGTTTCGCCCTCTCAATACAAGGTTTTGCAAAATATTCAAAATATGCCGTTAGAAATCACTCGTTGGTTAGGAGATTACTTGCAGCAGGAATACAAGCGAGGTGTTTTAACTAATTATCAATTGGCTACTATTCACACTTTAATGAATGACTTGATGGATAATCTAGGCGGCTGCGAACGCATTTTGAAAACACCAATCCCCACAGCCTACGTCATTCATCTGAATCAACTGGTACTCATCTACTGCTTAATTCTGCCTTTTCAGTTTGTCAAAGATTTAGGTTGGTGGACAGGTCTATTTGTAGGAATAGTCAGTTTTGCTTTGTTTGGGATTGAGGAAATTGGAGTGGAAATAGAAAATCCCTTCGGTTACGATTATAACGATTTACCACTAGATAAAATTTGTCAAAGCATTCAGAATAATCTTGAAGAATTCATAGCTTCTCAAACAAACCAAGACAGCATGGAAGCGTAACCGTTCACAGGAGTAGAAACGCTACTGTAAGAAATAGGCAGCTTTGGTCCTTTTTTACGCTAGAAAAATTCTGCTTAAGGGAGAACCTTAAAATAATATGAGTTCTGAAAAAATTGGTTGAAATTAGTTCGGAGTTTGCGTGACTGAATCTACTAAAACTCTGTGTCCATAATGTTTTCGCTCACTGGTCAGCCTTCACCATCTACCAAGACGCTTACTATCCAACAGAAACCGCTGCTTACGTTCACGTCCTCTTTCGAGCTGCACAGTGGAGTGAGAAAACTGGCGTGATGACCAATTCTGAACGCATGGTCACGCTGTGTGCAGCATTCTGCCGACCGCCTAGTGAAGCAAAAGCAGATTGGGAAATTTTGGCAGGAGTTGGTCGCAGGTTGGGTTACCACAAGGAGTTAGGCTTTGCTAATTGTGCTGAAGTTTATGCTGAATTTGTCAAACTCACTGGCGATCGCCCGAACCGTTTGTTGAGATTCATCCCCGTGATGCTGCACGGTTGGGGATTATAGATAACCAATGGGTGGGAGTGCGATCGCGTCGGGGGAAAGCTAGGTTTGGGGCAAAAGTTACGAAGGCGATCGCCCCTGAAGAGTTTTTGTCCCTATGCATTGGGGTGCAGTTTGGGCAGATAATGCTGAAGCTAACGCTCTCACCCACCCTGAATCTTGCCCCGATTCACTCCAACCAGAATTAAAAGCTTGTGCAGTAGAGCTAGTGGCGATTCATGTTGATATCGAATTGGGTAACTTTCAACAAACACAGGGGTGTAAGGGTGTAGGGAAGCAGCTCTCAAAGGGGCTTAGGCTTGGTCAGTCGGACTCTCACATCTTGCATCTGAACAATTTAATATTTTTTAAGCACTAAGTATTAAGCCTGAAATACCTGATTTACTAAAAATATCCGCATCATCCAATGTATCTTTTTTTGTGCTTTTTTAGTAAAGCATGGTTTACACGTATAGGTACAAGATATTAGTATTATGCATTGAAAGAATCGTTATCAACTGTCACCCTAAGAATGCTAAGCTGCTATACATACACCACAGTATGTTTAGCGATAAAAACAATTCGTCAATAGTTAATAGTGTTTAAAATTCTTGACTATTGTTTCTTGATGGTCTCTTAGCTTTAGCTATGCAAAAGAAAAAAGTGCCATTTCAACACAAAGGACAAATCGACAAACCATCCTTTTTCCATCCTATAGATTTATCTTGGTGGTTTTTCTTTTTTCTTTTTACTATTGACTTTTTACTTTCTAGGGGAGCGCTGCAGATGCGAAAGCTATTCAAGCAAATTGCAGAAAATCTCAAAGATCATAGGTTTATGCACTCTATTGAAAATATAGAGGTGGTAGTATCTAAGTTGCTATCTCTTTTTATGGTGATAGTGATTGTAGCAGCAATTATTGATCTAGGAATTTTTTTGGTACAAGAACTATTTACGACACCTCACGGAAAGTTTAACACAATATTATTTGCAATATTTGGTTTATTCCTTAATATATTAATTGCTTTAGAAATCTTAGAAAATATCACGGGTTATCTAAAGAAGCACGTCTTGCAAGTAGAATTAGTTATTGTGACTTCCTTAATTGCTATTGCTCGTAAAATTATTATTCTTGACTTAAGGAAAGTAACAGGTATTGATATTATCGGTTTAGGTATTGCTATTCTTGCTTTATCAATCAGTTATTTAATTATTCGATTCAGTAACAAACAAAATAATTAAAGCAGAGCTAAATATTATTATGTCAGAGTTTTTTGAGTTTGAAGCAGATTTTGTTGATTCACTGCGTTGTATTCCTATGCAGGTGCGTCAAAAACTTGATATTTGTGGCATCAAGTTAAAGTTATCTGATTGGAGTCATTTGACGAAAGCTGATCGTGAAGCTTTGGTTGAATTACCTTGCTCTACAGAACCTGAAATTAAAACATATAAGGAATATCTCCAGAGCCTGATTTTAGAACGTATTGGCACACCAGTTGCGGAGTTACCAATAGAACCACATCCCGCATGGTTAGATGCTAAAAGTGTACCAACAAACCTCCAAGAGAAAGCGAGAGAATGTGGCGTCACGCTTTCTCCTCAACAGTGGGCAGAATTAACTTCATTACAACGTTTTGCTTTGATTAAACTTAGCCGTCCTGGACATGAAAATCCAAATTTTCCCAAAGCTTTGAAGGAGTTTCATTTAGTTTGAAGAGTCATTATTCATTAGTAACGCATCTGAGGAATTCAGAATTTTTTAAAATATGTTAAAATTTTTAAAGTTAAACTGTTTCAGTTGGACATGAAGGTAAAAAGAATTATATCTTTGAAAAAAATCTAATCTAGCAGCACTCAAAAAAGCAAAAATCAATTAATATTAACTCATAAATTAATGATTAATCAGTAAAAAATCAAATGACTACTAAAAAAATTTTGATGCTCCTAGGAGACTATGTCGAAGACTACGAGGTAATGGTTCCCTTCCAAGCTTTGCAGATGGTGGGACATACCGTTCATGCTGGTTGTCCAGACAAAAAAGCTGGAGAAAAAGTTAGGACTGCTGTCCACGATTTTGAAGGTGACCAAACTTACAGTGAAAAACCCGGTCACAATTTTACTCTTAATGCTTCTTTTGCAGAAGTAAAAGCTGAAAACTATGATGCATTGGTTATTCCTGGAGGACGTGCACCTGAATATATCCGCCTCAATCGCATGGTACTAGAAATTACGCGCCATTTTGCCCAAGCAAACAAGCCCATTGCTGCCATTTGTCACGGCTTGCAGTTGTTGGCTGCTGCTGATGTCCTACAAGGCAAAAACTGCACTGCTTACCCTGCTTGTAGCACGGAGGTGTGGCGTGCTGGTGGTACTTACGTGGATGTTCCAGCTAATGAGGTTGTCATTGATGGTAATTTAGTCACAGCACCAGCTTGGCCTGCTCATCCCCGTTGGTTAGCAGAATTTCTCAAAATACTGGGTACTAGGATTGAGCATCTGGAAATGGCTGCTGTTTAGCTAGCACTTAAAGCCATTTAGGTATGAGCCTTTAACTTCTTCGTCGTAAGTCCCGCACTATAAGGTATAAGGTTGGTTGAGATAGATAGATGGTTTCCCTGTTCTAAGCTCTGCTCTAATTGTTTCTATCAAGTTGGTGATATGCCGTTAGACGTGAGGGATTGGACTTGCCCTCATTGTGGTATTCACCATGACCGGGATGGAAACGCAGCTATCAATATTAGAACACAAGGAATCAGAATGCTAAAGGCGGAAGGTTCAGCCGTCTGGTGCTGTAGGAGGGGAAGTAAGACCAAAAATGGGACGAAAGTCTCATTTGAGGCATTCGCCTATGAGTACAGAAGCCCACACCGTATCCGACAGGGTCGGTGTTGGGTAGTTCACGTAGCGCTCTTAATCCTCCGGGGAGAACCTCCAGTTCCGCTTCGCTTAAGATCTCTGGGCGTGCACTTTGCGCATACGTCAGTCGCCTGGCTGCCCTTGAAAACGCCACATGCGACAGATTGCACCGAAGCCCCTTCTAAGGTGTTAACAGTCAAGCGTTTAGAGTTCCCGTTCGGCTGATCCTCTAGGCGTTGCTTGTTCCCTGTGTTTTTTCGGAGGTATAGTGGTAAAAACTATAAATATGTCAATTGTCAACGGTAAAAATGACCAATGTTGTGTCAAAATCTATGTTTATTTTGATTTTTTTAATTTCTCATTGATAAGCAGTGACTGAAGCTATAGTGGATTTAGCAATTTTGCTGTTGTGGCTAGGGTTAAGTCCTATTGCCCAATTATTTTAAGAAATACTTTAGAAACACCCTGCAACTCAATGACAGGTAAAAATGCAAGACAGAATGCAATTCTGCGGCAAGTGTCTGGTATTGGAACTTCTTTTGGATCGGAAACTTGTTACTCGCTGCTTCCCAGTCAAGAGGTAGTTATTGGACGTGATCCCAGCTGCCAAGTTGTGTTAGAGGCCATGTCATATCGCATGGTATCTCGTCGCCATGCAGCTGTTCGTCCTCTGACTTCATCTGCAGATGCTCAAGCTAGTTGGTTAATCTGTGATTTGGCTAGTGCCAATGGCACGTACTTAAATGGACAACGATTGCAGGGTTGTCAGCAATTGATGAACGGAGATAGCATTACTCTGGGTCATGATGGTCCAGAATTTGTTTTTGAGTACGAACAAAACCACGAACAAGCCACTGCGATCGCCCCACCAGCAGCAATACCACTTACTCCAGCAAATAGTTATCCAACACCAACCTCGGCGCATTATCGACCTCCCTCAAAAACACCAGATGCGCTTAGCTTCACTCAGCTGTTTCCGATTATTTCTACTGGCAAAGATTTAACTCGTAAAGCTTACCTGATACCGGGAGTTCTCACAGTTATCTTCGTGGTACTTATGTTTGCCACCGTAGGTCAACCACAAGCCAACCAAGTCATAGTCGCAATTTATATAGCCTCAGCAGCTTACTACTTTATTTATCAGTTGTGTGGTAAACCAAAGCCTTGGTGGGTGCTGTGTGCATCGGCATTGACGACGGCAGTGATTTTACTGACTCCCGTTTTGGATTTGTTTATCTTTGTGTTTCGCGGTCTGTTGCCTGGTAGTTTGCCCTCAGAACAGGAGTCCATTACTTTAACAGAGTTGCTGGTGCGAATGTTTTTTGGCGCTGGCTTAATGGAGGAATTACTCAAGGCAATACCTTTGCTGATAGCGTTTATGATTGCTAAGGTAGTCCCGTCACCGTGGAGGGAACGCATCGGTATCACGGAACCTCTTGATGGTATTCTACTGGGAACAGCTTCTGCTGTGGGTTTTACCCTATTGGAAACTTTAGGACAGTATGTGCCTAATATAACTCAAAGTGTCTCAGCACAGTATGGAGCAGGAGCTGGTAATTTGGCAGGTTTGCAACTGGTGATTCCACGAATTCTCGGTTCTGTTGCCGGGCATATGGCTTACAGTGGATATTTTGGCTATTTTTTCGGTTTGGCTGTACTCAAACCCTCTAAAAGTTGGCAAATTTTGCCAGTTGGTTATCTGACAGCAGCGGGATTACACGCTTTGTGGAATACAACGGGAATTTTTAACGGTTTGCTGTTGGTGATTGTTGGGGTTTTGTCTTACGCCTTTTTAATGGCAGCTATTCTCAAAGCTAGGGTGCTTTCACCAACGCGATCGCAAAACTTCGCTACCCGTTTTCTTGGACGTAAGTAATGAGTGCAACAAGATGATCACGGAGATGGCGGATGATTGATTGATAGTTGACTCTTGTGTCTATTATCGACTACTGTTGCTGCACCCATCTAATACTTTGTACTTTTATATACATTGGCTTGATTGGGAACTCACTACCAACATATTAAGTCAGACATTTTGTGTCTCAATCAGAAAAACCCTGCATTTTTACATAAACAACAAAATTATCGCTCTTCTGGCAAGATAAGTTTTCCTCGCCCGTTGGATAAAAGCAGGAAATAGGGCACAAATCTTAGACTTCTTCTTCAATATTCTTGAGTTCATCAAGCGCATGGTAAGCAATTGCCAAACTTACCTTTGCTTTCTCAACTTCAGATAGATTTGTCCACTCGCGATCGCCGACGTGATCTACAACTGAGTTTACATTTTTGTGTTCACCGCTCCTCATTGCGTAAGCGAAAGGACGAGCCATAACTAAAAGATCATCTGTTTCCCAATTAGGTAATACAGATTTTACACAACTTACCAGTTGTTCACCCTTAGATTGCCCTGAATGAAAAATTTCAGCAGCTTTGTGCGCAATTTCCGTGATCCAATCTTGAGGGACACTAGCGGCGAAGCCTGCTTGTAAATTTTTTTGAAGATTCACTAAGATAGAAGATTTTGTAGTAACTTTGTACTGCCGGGAATTCAAATTATTGTGCCAAAGTGTATCCAAGCAATTATAGAAAGCTTGGGAACGTTCAGTCAGTTCCTCATCAAGAACGTCCTCAAACTGGAACTGTTGTTCTAGTTGTGCAAAATAGTTTTCTGATTGTTCATCAGCGGGATTCCAAGGATATGTAGCATCCTCGGGTTCAAGCAGTGCTTCTAAAAGCTGGAGATCAACTTGAGACCGTAGGGAATGAGAAGTTTTTGATTTGTTGATTTTCTTAACCATTGTCGCTCGATCCTTTGTTAATTATTTAATGTACATACACAGCTACAACTGCCAAAGTGTCATTTCCGCAAAAAGAATGCCGTTCTACCAAAAAGTACTGGTTTATTTAGCTATATTTCAATGGTAGAAAATCAGTGTTCCCAACCCTTATGGTGGGGAATTATCAACGATGAACTCCCAAGGTTGACTTCTGGTACTGCCAAACTTTAACTGCATGCCAGATTGTAACGGGACTTCCTGACGATGGATTTGTTGCCAACCATCAGATTGACAAACCCAGGTTGTACCGTAGGTGGACAAATCTTGCAAGTAATAGGTTCGCACGGCTTTTGCCCCTGTGAGACTATTTCGACATAATATCTCAGCATGGCGTTTTGAAACCGAAGGCTCTGGAATGACAATATCATTATCTCCGGTGCGCCCGATCCGGGTGATCCCAGGTCGCAATAACGAAGTTTTCCCTCCTGGGGAGAGCGATCGCAAACAAGCATTGGAAACCAAAGAAGCGATTCCCGGAATAGAAGTTTCTGGGAGTTCTGTGATCCCCTCATCAAAATTTTTTATCAGTTCTCCATCATAATCTGGATGCAGGTAAAGAATCGGCAATGTCCAAGCGGGTTGATTGAACCTGTAAACTATTAATAGTTGTTGCCTTGCTTCTGTCACGGCTTCATCAATTGGCAGTCGCTTTCGCAAACCAGCAGTAAAAGCTTGAATAAAAGTCTGGCTTTCTTGAGATGCTATTTCATCACGCATCGCCAATACTGCAGGCAAACCTTGACGTATCAGCACTTCTGCTAAACTGCTGTGAGGCACAGCCTGGTGATTAGCAGCTGCTGGTTGTGCTCCCCAACAAGCATTGAAAACTGCTAGTTTTACACCTGTACGAGTCAATACTTGGGCTAATTCCATCCCATTGAGGGTCATACCCGGTCGCAAAAATAACAAACCTCCGTCTGGTCCTTGCAGACCGTGACCTGCGTAAAACAAGACGTTGTATGCCTTAGTTTCTAGCTGTTGAATTAACTCAATAGGAGTTGGTTGCAGCAGTGTCTTCACCATACAAGGTGCATAACCACTGTTATAGTTTGCTACAATAGAACTATTGGAAAGAGTTTGTTCTAGTATATTGGCTTCTTCATGAAGTTCTAGATGCTTTTCATCCTCGCCCAAAACCAGCAGTATATTTAACCCCTGTTCTGAGCGTAAATACGGTAGAGGTTCGACTTCACTGGTGGTACGACTAAATAGTATGTGTTGCGACAGAGAAATGGCAGATTGACCTGGTTCGCGCTGCATAATTTCCCAAGGCAGGGCAATTAGATTCGGATCACGAACTTCCAGTCGCACGCGCAAACGCGTATGCTGCCCCATAGCAATGCCACGACTGCGTTCAAAGCTATTGAGAATTGATCCGTCAAATACCCAACCCCACAAGCTAATTCCTAAATATTGCATCAAACGAGCAGTGTAACTGGTGGGTTGAGCTGAAGTTGGGGCAGCAAAATCCAGAGGAAGAGGATTTGTCTGTTTGGGTGTTGCTCCTGGGGAAATATCTAAGCGACTGTGACCAGCAAACATTTGCTGCCACTCAAGCCATGCTTGAGTAAGATGTTGAGGCCATAGACAATCATGTAGAACATAGCCACTAGGATAAGGAGCATTCACCACCCAAATGGCGAAACTGTCATTGCCGGTATTGATGAGACGGGCGATCGCCAAGTTAAGGGATGGCATGGATTCGTTAGTCTTGGTTAATCTATAGAATCAAATAATTTCAAATAACAATTTTCAAAGGCAAAATTTCTACCTTTTCAGTTTTTGATTTAAAGTTATATCATCTATACTATTTCGGGCTTCTACCAGTTTATCGAGTTTTTGACGAAGTGCTGCTCTTCGGCTAACAGGTGTCACCTACTTTAACCAGTTATCTGTTATCTGTTATCAGTTTTTGTTAACAACTCTTAAGAGTTGACCCTCCGCGAGATTTCATTGCTGTGGCACAAACTCAGTTGTTCGATTCTCCATCAGGATCTGTGGAAGCGTCTTTTGAGGGCTGACATAGTCTCGCCACTTCTGGTTGAGCTTTGGGGATATTTAATGACTTGAATTTGGAGAATGAAATTTTCACTTCATCTCCTGTCTTGAGTAAAGGTTTTTTTGCTGTGGCAGAAGTTGGTTGTGAGTTAGATGAGCTTGCTTGCCGGTTAATAGAGCAGACTCGCAGATACATACTCGCGTTTTTCTCTGTTTGCTGTTGCTTGAGAATTAGCAAAACACTACCTTTTGGGGCGATCGCGCCTTTTGGGGGCGAGTTCGTTGTTGTGAATTCTATTTCGCTGTTAGTTTGAAGAATCACTCCTGGTGCATTCACATTGTCTTTAGCCGAACTGTCCTGAGAACCACTTGTGATCGGCGGTAGCGGCATAGATGGTATTCTATCCGGACTTATTCTTGGTGAGGAGTTGATAGAGAGCAACTTTGGACCCCATAGATATGCCAACAAACCGATAACAACAAATAGCAGCGGAACAACAATCACCTGTAGCGGTACTTTTAGACTTTTGGCGGGCTTAGTTGTTGGCATTACTTGAGTTTTTTGATTTCTACCCACAGGTGATGCAACTAGTGGCGTTTTGATCGCAGTGTTAGAAGCTATTGGTAATGTAGAGAGGTTAGCAAGGGAAGTGTGAAGGGTTGATTTTGGTTCTGAGTATTTAACTTGGCAGTGTACTAGCGCGATCGTGACATTATCGTGTCCATTTTGAATATTCGCTATTTCTACTAATTTATCTGTGACTTTAGCTATGTCATAATTTTCAGTAAGAATGGGTAAAATTTCTGTTTCCCAGTATTGATCTACGCGGTCAAAGTCACTCAAACCGTCAGAGCACAACAGAAAAACGCTATCTTCGTCGAGAATAAATCGTTGTGAAGTCGGATGCAATGAATTACTAGCACTCATGCCCAATGCCTGCACCAAAGAACCTGATGCTCCCTGTTGCACTGCATCTCGGTATGTGGCATAGCCCAACCGTACCTCACGAGAAGCAACATCGTCATCTAGGGTGACTTGATAGCAACCAGAGCGTGTAATCCAGTAAGCACGACTATCACCAACGTGACCAATGTACATTTGATGAGCAATGGGCAATGCCATTACTAGGGTTGTGCCCATGCGTTGACGCCCTTGCCGATGTTCGTCGTCGTTGCGCTCACTGATGATGTCATTGGCTGCTGCGGTTGCCCCTTCTAACGAAGCAAGTACAATAGATGAGTCTATATGCTCAGAAGGCAATTTCGTCAGTTCATGCAGTTGTTGTTGAATCGTTTCAATGGCTAAAAGTGATGCAACATTGCCTCCCTCGTGTCCACCAATGCCATCACAGACAATAGCTAAACCTGTTTGTGATGGTGGTTTGCTGACAATACTGCCAGCTGGGGGGTAACAAGCATCTTCATTACGTTGGCGACAAGGTCCTGTGTCAGTCTTGGTGACTATTTTGATAAGAGGTGTTTGGGTTTGCCCTAATTGTGTCAACCCCCTGTCTATAATCGCAACGAGTTGCTCACCAGAGTGTATAACTCCCGCAATCAGAGAACGACAAATTTCACTCAAAAATTCGGCGATCGCTCCTTTGGCTTGTGGCTGCAACTCCTGCCAAAATTCCCCGAGTTGGGGTAAACCAGGCGAAGTTTGATTGTCTTGACGCAATTCCAATAAGCGTACTAAAGACCCTTCCACTCTGACTAACTCTGGGTTCAGTAAGCTAGAGGCTACGCCTTCACTCGCCAGAGGTTGCCACAAATTAGCTATCTGCCACAGCAAATTCAGTTGGCGTATTGATGTTGCGTTATGCCAAGCTGTGGTTAATTCGTAAGCAATTTGGACTTCCAAGGGTTCTGTACTGTCTAGCACAGAAAGCGGAGGTTTTTCTAAAAGTAATATTTCTTTATCATAAGTGTCGCCACTTCTCGGCAGGATTCCATAAACTTGGGGTACATGCAAGCGGTAGGGAAATAGCCGCAAGTAAGGTTTTACTGCCTGTGCATGTTCTCCATTTGGCGTTTGGGGCAACAAACCAGGTTTGGTATCCAAAACAAGCGCCTTGCTGATAACCAAATAGCGATCGGCTAATAATTCTCCGGCATTAGCCAAGATTTCCCCGTCTGTCACAGCCCAGAGGAATCGTTTAGGCAGGGGTGTGGAGCATCGTAGGCAAAATTTGTGTGTCAGGGGGTTTGGAGCTTGACAAAGTTCATTTGTGCAGTAGAGCGTTGCCGCATCATTTTCCATAGTCTTCGCACCGATCAGCGGATTGGCATTTTTTCAACAGCATTGGCAGCGGCACTGTTGACCGCTCATTACGATTTGGATTGGATCACGATTTTAACTTGCGAACTCAGGTTCAAATAGTAAAATTTGGAAAAATTTGCGATAAATATAATAGATATTTTTCAGTCGGTAAGCAATGCCACCCACTGGCCTGACTCACACCAAACAGGATAAGGCATAGAAGCGATTTGTGTTGTTTGTTTATCAACATACAGCATTCCCACCCAAATTGGTCGTGAACTCTAAAACTGACCACTAAGGTTATTCTGAGCGAGAAAATTCTTGTTCACAAACGAAAGGGAATAACTGTAGCACGCTCAAAAGCACTCTGGGATGGGTAAAGTCATGTCACTTGGTCATACAGTCCTAGCATGATTACAGATGTATCTTAAAAGAACAGATGTTGGAACCAGAGCTTACTTCACCAAAATTTCATACCTTTACTGACATAACTTTGTCAAAGCTTCATCACCTCCCCTCTTCAGGATTTTCTTTAGAGAAAACTGTGTTTGAAGTCACAAGTTTTTTTATTTGCTTTTTTTAATTGTCTATCTCAATGTGTATAAAGTGTCAAGTAGCTTTATTTTACACTTTAATCCTGGTTCAAAGAAATTATTCCATCAGAAAGAGGAGATAACTCAGCTTTTTCTCTAATTTATATGTAGGTGGTAATCAATTGACTTTAAAGACCAACAGGTAAAATTAAAGGACGTCTTGCTAGTTACTATTAGCTTTTCACAGTGACTCCTCTTTTGGGTTATTGATTACATGACCATTGCCAATGAAAATTCCACATATTTAAGAATTGGTGAAATCCGAATGGAAGATAACAAAGAAAAAGAAACTCATCGTGCAGTCAACCCTGGTGACGTCATTTCTGAAGAACCAGAAACAGTCGAAGAAAAAACACAACAACTTGCGGTTGATTCTCCAGATATCACGGGTGAACAAATTCAAGTTCCGGCTTTTTTTGGCGTTAAAGAGCCAGATGGTGAAGAAAAGGCTCTCCATCACGTGAGAGATGCAGAAGAGATCTCTGATGTGATTCGCCAAGCACGAGTAGACGAAGAAGGAAATAGAATTTGGTGAAGTGATATTAAACGGTTTGCAGTCAGCAATTAGCTCTGGTGATAGCTTTCTGCTGCCGTTTTCTACTCAAAAATTTCTGAATCTTACTGAGTTGCAATTGTTATAAATTTTATTATAAGTTATCAATTCCTTAAATAGGTGACATCTTGTACCAATAAAAATTAATTTAATTTAGTCACTCAGTATTAAACCAAAAGTTTTTTATTGAGTTGTCTGTCTCAATAAAAATCACGTCATTTCCTTGCGCATCTTTTTAATTTCTACGGTTTTCTACCCAGAGATGCAAGATATGAGCCACGCACCGGTGCGGTTACGCGTTGGCAACACATGAAAAAACCTACAGAGTTTATCTTCATTAATTTGCGACCTCAAAAGGGGTCGCAAATCAAAATTTTGATCACCTTGGACAAAGTTCATCCAAGGAGCGAATTCAGTACCTGATTTATGGTGAGCCGTACTAAGACGCGAGGGCGAGCGTCAATTGAGAAAAACGGTATACTGCAGAGCAGCTTACAATTTACGAACTTTGTTCTCATTCAGTACTGATTTTCCACTTTTACATCACACGCCATTACCTTCAGTATTTTCCTCAGATGCAACTTGGGGTAGCCCCATGCTGTAATTGGTGACGCGTGCGGAAAGATTGTAGCTGACTTCGCCTTTTTGCAAGAGCGATCGCAGAAAATGCTCCAAGTCGGAGCCAATACGGCGTAAATTGTAATCTATCAGGTCTTCCCCACTAGATGCCTCTACCAGTTCATCAAACTTGCGATAGACCTTTTGCAGAGCATCTTCATTCCAGTTGAATTCGTTGTCTGGGTCTACATCTAAGGTTAAAACCTGACTGCTAGGAACAAGTTCTCCATCTTGATCTATTTCGCCGGCAAAAATCCTTATGTGCCGGGTTGTGGACTTAAGCAGCATCGTGTTATCCATAAGCGGTTTTATTTAGGGTTAATCGCGCTCTCAATCATTGTAGACGCAATTCTTAGCGAGAAGAAATCATGCCTGTCTGACGAGCATAAGCAAAAATACCTCCTGCATCAATCACTGGTCCAATTTCTCCTAAAGGTTTGAGATTGTATATCTGATTAAGAGTGTGGTTAATCAGTTGATTGGTTTCAAAATCTATTGATACCTCATGACCAGTCTCAAATTTGTCACATAATCTTTCTTGTGATTCCCAAGGATAAAGTTCTCCTGTTGCAGCACAATTACGGAAAAAGATACGGGCATAAGACTCGGCAATCACTGCTTTGACGCCGCTTGCACCCAAAGCTATGGGGGCATGTTCTCGTGATGAACCGCAGCCAAAGTTTTCTCCTGCCACAATGATGGGGTAAGTTGTTTTGATTTCGCCTGGAGGGATAAATTTGCCGTAACGGTCTGGTAAACCTGCTAAAGCATAACTTCCAAGCTTTTCGTATTCATCTGGTTTGGAAGGAACTAAGGTAAGATATTCGGCTGGAATAATTTGGTCTGTGTCTATGTTGTCGTCCAAAACGAAAATTTTACCCCTAATTACTTTGGTCATTTCAGTTTCCTGCATTTTTAAATGAATAAATTGTACATTTAGTAATTTTACGGAATTATGGTACAGCAACGTCTGGCTATCATTATATAGGAAATAACCAGCGGATTCACTTACGTGTTAACACCAGTTTTACAGTAACAACTTAAACTCTTATTGACTTGGAGAGAAAGTTGATGTAAAAAGCTTTAAAAAGCTTGAACAAGTTCTTACAGAAACTTTATTGCATGGAATCCTAAAAACTGAATAATAGTTATGGTTTACTTGAACCATAGCTATTGCAGAAAACTGAAAAACCAGAGAGTGAAAATCAAACCGGAAGATAAATTAGGAGAGTAAAATGCAATGAGATTGTTTCCCGACAAACAAGGATTGTTAATTCCGACACTTTGAAAGTCAAAAAAGTATACAGAATTCTTGCTTGAAAAATAGCAGATCACCCAAATTACCTCTTAGTACAAGGAAGTCTAAAAGCTATGAACTTTGAAGCATTACCACGCCAAGTAAATAGTGTCGATGTAGGTGTTTATGAGTGCGAAATTCACCTGAAATTCCGGTTGATAGAAGAAAAAAGTCTGTTGAGCGATCGCGACCAACTTTTGCAGGTTCTGCTAGACGCTTTAACCGAGGGTTCTGACGACTTTTTAGAAACCTTGCAAGCAAATGTCAAGGCTCAAGAAGTTTCTGAGTTCAAAGCTTCACCGCAAATGAGACGCCAATTGATGCGCTTACGCAACTCTGCTGAAGCTAGTTAATACTTAAGTTTGTGTCACCCTACTAATGGCAGATTGTGCATTAATTTTTCCTATTGACAGATTCTTCTAATAATGACTTGGCTTGCTTAACCATCCCCCCACAAACCATAGCGCTGGGACTTATAATAGTCCTCACCCTTAGCACTACGGAAACAATGGGTGCCTACTTTAATGTCGTATTCATGCTTTGCTTTTATAACAGGGTTGTGGTTAGTAAAAATTAGATTTCAGTGTAATTCCCCTATCCGCATTATTCCTCTAAGAATCGAAGGAGCTTGAAAAAATCTGAATATTTTACTTTAAAAAAATAAAAATGGAGGAAAATAGCGAAACCTCAACAAATTAGTGTTGTTAGGAGATTTTCCTTTTTCTCAATGAGTTAAGTAGAATCTGTTGTACTTAAACTCAAGCGTGTTAAAATTAATTTCGCTTGCTCTAAATGGAAAAAATTCGGCGTTAAAGTTGCCATAGGTCAAGATCGTTCAGTAATCTACAGATTGCTACGCTCACGCTCGCAACGGGGCACACACCAAACGTATTCCCAAAAGGATAAACGCGCTGGGAGCCGTCCATAATTGCGGTATGGTGTAAAAAGCTGTATTATGCGCTTAGGCGCACGCTACGCGAACGGACGAGTATGACCTGTAAGACTTCAGAGGGCAAACCCAAAAAAGCAAGCCCAGCCCGAGAATCCCATCCGCTTTTAGCGGTGGGAGTCTCAACTCAAAAATTGGGGATGTAAGAAGCAAAATCTTCTGGTGGCTCTGCGACTTTTCAGAACGCAGAGCGTCAATGTTACTTTGCAAGACCGTGTTCTAAAGCAAAACGAACTAACTCTGTACGGCTATTAGTACCGGTTTTACTGAACAAACGGCTAACATACTTTTCTACATTTCGGACACTCGTTTCTAGACGCCGAGCAATTTCTTTATTCATCAACCCCTCAGCGACTAAGTTTAAAACACTTTGTTCTCTAGGCGTTAAATCAATACTAAAAGGTGCTGGAGATTGAGCTATTGCATTTCTTTGAGTTAACAAAGCTTTGATTTGGGCAATCTGATTAGCCAGTTCGGTAATATCTGGCGTATCACCTTCTTCTGTTGGAGTTGGAGTTCTGGCTATACGGCGTTCCAGTAAATTTTCCACAATAGCCACAAGTTCATCTGGATCAAACGGCTTGGCTAGATAGGCGTCAACACCAGCTTGATAACCTTGGATGCGATCAGTCGTCATACCCTTAGCAGTGAGAAATATCACCGGTAGCGATCGCAAGCGAGGATCGTCCCGCAGTTGTTTGAGGAACTGATAACCATCTACCTGAGGCATCATAATATCAGAAATTACTAAGTCTGGTGTATTTTGCTGCATCATCTCCCAGCCCTGTCGGGCGTTACTGGCAACTTGAACGCTAAAACCGCTCTCTTGCAAATAGTCTTTTACGGCTTCACGCAATCCTGGTTCATCATCTACCAGTAACAATTGTGCTGCCATTTACCGTTTCCTTTGCGCTACTTTTCTCCAATTTAGCGAACTTGAGTCACACTGGGCTACTGGTAAGATGGCGAGACTTGCTCGCGAGGGGGGAAACGCTTAACAGGGAAGAGAAAACTCTTCGCAAGCCAGAAGGGGATGGTGTTTCTTGCACTGGTTAAAGGCTTAGAGTGCCCATAGCATACCGCGATGGTTGGTAGTTAAGGCGCTGCTGAAAGCCCACAAATAGCATTAGGGTGGAATGGTTACTTTAGACATAGCTTTTTTGCTGTTCCTAACGCTATTAATGAGATGCCAAGAGGGAAAGAAACTTTAGACTCAAATCCCAGTAAATTTTCTAAGATTGTTGTCTTTACTGACTCGCTTTCTAGTTCGGCTACTGGGTAAGGTTTGCGTAACCACCGACTATAAAATAAGGCTATGGGAATAAGACTGGCTCCGAAATAACGGCATTTACTTATATTGAAGTAAACAGATAATTTATTGATTAATTCTTTGCGATGATAGCGCCGATAATGAGCAAGCATTTCATCGTGATAACCAAAGAGCCATTGTAAAGCTGGTACCGAAATACCTATTAATCCATCTGGTTTGAGTATATCTGAAAACTTTTTTATCACTGCCTGGTCATCTTCAATATGTTCTAAAACATCATTAGAAATGATAATATCGTATTTTTCTGGTGCTATGTAGTCTTCAATAGTCGTGTGATAAAGGTTGAGATTTTTTATATTATTCTCTAGTTTTAACTTTTGTGAAAGCCTGATAGCTTCTATGTCGATATCCAAAGCATCTACTTGCCAAGTTAAGTTTTGCGATAGCAAGATGTTCATTTCTCCAGAACCACATCCGGCATTTAATACCCGCATTTTTTGTGTTTGAGGTAACCAGTTCATTAAAATTTTGTACTTGGTTAGAGAATAGCGATCGCTAGAACGAGCTAAATAATCAGCCAGTTTGTAATTTCTATCTTCTGATGGTTTCATAAAACTCCGAAAAGTAAACAAATTCGCCTTGGGTTTGCAGCCAAATTAAATATTTTTCCAGACGCTCAACCATTTTTTTTCCGGAGTATTTAGTGATATAATTAGGTAGGTGAAAGTGGGTAATATCAGTAAATTCCCACGGATGAAAATAAAGGCTTATGTAATGGTCGTTTTTGAGAGTCAGTTGAGAAGCTAATTTTATTAACGGTAAGGGAAAATTCTTAAAGCTTAACCAGAACAAGGGAAATTTAATCAGCGGTGTAACTGAAACTGGAATATTAACTAAGTTATTTGAGTAATAGGCTGTTCTCGGTTTGAAAAAGTTATTGTATCTTCCTGGGATGTAAGTAGGATTCATAGACGAGTTATACTTGTATCCTGCTTTTGCTATTTCTGTATCATCTACTTTTTGAAGTCTCGGCATCCTGAAACCAAGAACTTTCTGGCTGGTTATTTCTTCCAAGGTTTGCCGTGACTTCTTTAAATCTTCTAATCTAAAATTGCAATGCTCGAAACCATGAGAAGCTATTTCATGTTTTTGGGAAATTTCTTGAATGAGGGGTTTGTAATAGATAGCAAATCTGGCTGTGACAAAAAACGTGGCTTTGATATTTAATCTTGCCAAAACTTGAAGAATTTCTTTTAATCCTTTGTAAGAAATTTCCATTTTTACTGTATCTTCAATTTTTTCACCGTATTCCTCTGGAATATCGAATTCTTCTAAATCAAAGCTGAGTAAAATAATGCTATTCATATTTTTTTAGTATGAAATCATGGTAGACGATTTGCAACAAATCAAATAACATTTCTATTGAATGCTTAAATAATTTGACTTGTGATTTTTTGTATAAATGTTTTTTGGAAACGACAACTGCAATTTCCCCAATAGTATATCTTTTCTTTTTTGCTAAGTATAGCAATTCTACATCAAAGGCAAATCCAGGGATAATTTGAGTTTTAAATAGATCTTTGGCTGCATATTTGTCAAATCCTTTGATTCCGGCTTGCATATCGGTAAAATTTAATTTTAAAAGACTTCTCGATATGAAATTAAATATTCGACCAGCCAGTATTCTCCGAAAATTAAACCCGTTGTTTTTTTCTGGGGTGAGATTTCTACAGCCAATGACAATATCAAAATCTGCTAGTTTTGCTACCATCAAATCAAGGTAGTCTAAAGAGTAAGCTAAATCTCCATCTAAAAAGCAAATATAATCGCCATCTGCATATAAAGCTCCGGTTTTTACGGCATATCCTTTGCCACGATGAGCTTTATAAGAAAGTAATGAAATCTGCTTACTATTGAACAATTGGATTTGACTTTCTAATATTTCTCTAGTTTGATCAGTTGAGCCATCGTCAACAAAAATAAAATCATACCAAGGTTTATTGACAACAAATTTAAGAACTGAAGAAAAAGTCGCAACTATACATTGTGCCTCGTTATAAACGGGCACAATTATGGAAACTGTGTTCATTATTTTCAAGCACTCCTCACACTATTAAATACATCCAACTCAGCTGTCGGGCATTTAAATTACACTTTTTGTGCGTTGGATTCCTGACACTAGGGCATTCTAGCGGGAAAAAAATCAACAGCTAATTAACGCATGACCATATCTATGTATGGTTATGCGACTAGGGATATACTTATTTCTACCTAGCATACCAACCTTGTTTGGGTTAGTTAATAGGTTAAAATAATCAAATTTTAGAAAAAAATGTCGTCGTGGCGACTACAAAATACTCCTTTTTTGGATGTACGACTCATAAAGAACTCACAAATCAGGATTCATACTGGCTTGGAGAATTCTTATTCGACTTGCACCCAAGGAAAAGAATATCACTGTAAGGACGGCGTGAAGGCATAGGCACGACAGTTGGATCTAACCCAGCATTACGAATAGCTTGGAGCGATTCTTCGCTATCCATAAAAAATATACCAGCACCTTTAGTCGGACCAAGCTTAGTCATCAGCCATTCTTGGGCATAGGTTATAGTATATTTCCACTGGGGACGATGACTGTGGGTTTTCCAAATCAGCACACCGTTTGGTTCCAAAGCACAAGCGATACTTGTCAGAATTGCACGTTGGATGTCAGGGGGAATCAGGTACATAACATCGGCAATGGTGACAGCGTGGAAAGAAGTATCTGGCAAAACAGCGGCGTCACCAACTTTAAATTGGATGTTACTTCTGTTGTTAAGAGTACTTTGTGCAGCGGCAATTTTTTTCGCGTCAATGTCAATGCCAAGTACCTGTCGCTGGGGACTGGTGATGGCTAGTAAGTTACTCAGTAAACCGTGACCACAACCTATATCAAGAATTCTACCCTCCTTTGGTACGTAAGACTCTAACTGATATAAATTACTCAAAAACAGGCGAGTGCGGACAAAAAAGCGATCGCTCAATGGCAATGGATCATACAGTGCTACTAGTGTGCGCAAAATATTGTCAGTCACGGCAAGATTCCTTGCTTGTAGTGATGTCCTTAATGCTTAATAAGTTCCATAAACCAACCGGGTGGATTAATAGGAATTGTTACCTTAGTTCCTGTTGGTGCTTCAATAAACTGCTTTGAATAGTTCTTGAATTTTAAGTCAGCAAATGTAGGATAACGCCAGTCTACTACAATACCAGCAAGCATAATCACCAGAGCAATTCTAGCGGTTAACTGTAGCCGACGCGGTCTTGTTGCACCCAATAGCCAAGTTAATATTGTCACGAATACAAGCATGGGTATAAACCAGTACCTAACACCTGTTCCAGGACGCCATAAAAGCCACCACTGAGGTACAGTTTCGCTGACTACTGGAGACAAAAGCGACATACCGAAAACTCCAGCAGCAAAGATAGAGAAAAGTCGAAGTTCTAAAGGCGCTTTCAGAAGACAGTAAAGGAATAGGGCGGTTCCTGCGACAGCGATTAAAATTGCTATGATACTATACCCAAAAGAAATAGAGCTGATCAATTTACTGCCTTTTTGTCCTATCAAAGCAGCTAAGAAAACTTGACTCGCAAGAATTTTGGTAAATAGGTCTGGTGTTGCCCCTAAAGAAGTATGAACGCGGCTAGAATGTCCAGTTAATAGAATAGCTATGCCCTGAACGACAGCACCTGCAGTTAAACCTAAAAGTAAAATAAATGACCATCTTTGACGACGTAACCACCAAATGATTGCAGCAATAGGTGCCAGCAAAACCGAAAATGGTCCACTTAATCCTGACAACAGGATGACTGCGATGTCAAAAACTTGCCATACAAGAAGGCGGCTGGGTGTTGCTAACACGACCATGCAGGCTAGTATTGCTAAGTGCCAGTGTGAATTAGTGATGTTGGCATGAGTTTCAAAAGAGTTGGGTAAAGCTAAATACAGAAGTCCCAAAAACAACCTAGTCCGAAGGTTTGGGATTAACTGCGAGAAGCGCACCGAAGCAATAAGATAAACTGGCAGAATCTGAATAACAATTGCAGTTACATTGAAAATCAACGGTGCCCATAGCAGTGGGAAAAATTGCACAAAAGCAGCCGTCAGCCTGGAAATAGTTTGGAAGTAGCCACCCTTAGGCAAAACCAGGGATTGGATTATCCCGAGATTGTAAGCTTCAGCATACCAACACTTGCCATCTTCAGCCCAAAATTGTGCATTGAAAAGTGCATCTGGTCTTCTGGAAACCAGAATAGCAAAAGCAGTTATAAAGATCAAAACTTGAAGACGCCAGCCAGCATGCAGCTTCATTTGTTGTTAGTCGATTCGTTGTACTAAGCTGTTCGGGATTTTACCATTTGGCTTGGTAGTATAGTTTCTACAGTAGACACCTGTGGTGTCAATCCAAAATCTCAAATCTCTACAACCGCTCAATTATCTTGGCATTCTCCGGCAACTTCGCTTCTGTTTGCCCAGCCGCACGTGCGCGAGCCGTGTACAATCCAATAGGAGTACTCACTAAATCTACAAGGCTACCTTTTCCTGCTAAAGCTTTCACGCTGTCTTTTGGTAGTTCCTTCAACAACCAACGTCCTAAAAGATAGAAGGATTCGCTGAGTGTGATATCCCGCATTAAATCTACGCCGTGAAGTTCATGCAAATAGCGATTTGAGCGTCCGTAGCGCCGCCATTGACTTTCTAGTTCCTTAAGTGTCGCGCGGTGGCGGTGCTTCACAATGGCATTGGGGGCAAATTCCAAACGTCCAATTTTTTGTTGCAAAATTCGCCAACACATATCAGCATCACCACCACTGGTTAGGTAGGGACGAAACAAACCCACTTGTTGCAAAGCTTGGCGTCGAATTGCTAAATTTGCTGTTTGACCGTAGGGACAGAAGGGATGAGCAAGAGTGTGCTTTTGTGACAGGGTTTCTTGGCGTTCTGCATGCTGTTCTAACAGGGTTTTTCCTGGTAGCGCCAAAATCTCACCGGCGACAAGGACAATATCTTGGTTGACAAAAGGAGCAATTAATGCATTTAACCATTCTGGTTCTGGACGACAATCTGCATCGGTAAAAGCAAGTATCTCACCAGTTGCGGCACGAATGCCAACGTTACGGGCGGCGTAGGAACTTTGGATGTGGTTCTCGCTTTTGGGACGAATTGTGATTTGGGTATTTTCACTCCCTTGTTGAAGTAAGGCAAAAGTGCGATCGCCACTGTTATTATCTACCAGCAAATACTCTACCTGGTGTTTTGGGTAAGTTTGAGCCGATAGACAACACAGCAACTCTGGTAAATCTGGCTCACCGTTATAAATAGGTATAACCACCGATACCTTTGGCAAGAAGGTATTAGTGGTTGTTTCAACTGGTTCATGATTCATGGTTTTGAGATTTTGGATTAAGAATTGAGGACTGTGGGTTATTTTATTAACAGCTAAGCACTCACCACTACTTACTAACTAGTCCTTTATCCAATATTTCCAATCCAAAATCACTTAACTTTAGCTAAAGTTTCAAGTCTACCGCGCTATTAGTCATTGGTTGTTGCTGCGACTGTCGGTTTTGTTGTGTGGGTTGAGCAAAGTTGTTACTAGACAAAGCTGCTAGCGCACGCGCGTATTGAGGATCGCTCTTAGTTCCGATCAAATCCGGATTTGCTGCGAGTTGACGCTGTTGTGCCTCTGTCAGATCTAATTTGATATCTGGCGCGATTCCCTTGTGGTTGATATCTGTCCCTTTGGGAGTGTAATAATGAGCTATGGTAATAGCTACACCAGAACCATCTGGGAGTTCATGAACTGACTGTACTAAGGCTTTACCAAAGGTTTGACCGCCAACAATTACTGCTCGGTTATTATCCTTGAGTGCGCCTGTCAGGATTTCACTAGCACTGGCTGAATTGCCATCCACGAGTATCGCTAGAGGGCGTTTTGTGATGGCAGTACGATTTGCCTTCATTTCGTCACTGCCTCCGACACGATCCACTGTCTTGACAATTGCACCGCTGTCCATCCACATCCGGGCAATTTCAATACTTGCTTGCAATAAACCGCCAGGGTTTCCACGTAGATCCAAGACAAAGCCATCGACTTGCTTGGTATTTAAATCGCGGATGGCTCGTCGCATCTGAGTTGAGGCATGGGCACTGAACTCACGCAGACGGATATAGCCAATGCGGCGATCGCCTTCTTGCTTTAAGGTGTAACGTACTGTCGGTACTTCAATACTTGCCCGTGTCAAATTC
The DNA here is from genome assembly GCF_963888615.1 of Brasilonema octagenarum UFV-OR1. NCBI lineage: Bacteria > Bacillati > Cyanobacteriota > Cyanophyceae > Nostocales > Scytonemataceae > Brasilonema > Brasilonema octagenarum. The sequence goes on from NZ_CAWPKW010000243.1 coordinate 42,595, forward strand.
ACATCAAAAGTACTTTGCCCAACTCTAGCTAGCCGCAAACTCAACTTACTCCCTGCTTTGCCACGAATGAGCTTTGAGGCATCTTCCACTTTCATTTGACTTGTGGGTTTGCCGTCAATTGCCACAATTTCGTCCCCAGCTTTAATACCTGCTTTCAGTGCGGGAGAATTTTCTATGGCTTCGATAACGGTGAGCTTCTTGGTTTTCTCGTTCAATTCCATCCGAATGCCAATTCCAGAGACTTCCCCAGATGTTTGGTTGGTTAAAGCTTCATACTGTTGGGGATCCATAAATCGAGTGTAAGGATCACCCAACTTTTCTAATGCTTGACGGATGGCAGTGTATGCTTCTTGACGGTTGGTATAGTCTTTACTCAGCAGAGTCTGTCTGACTGCTATCCAATTTTGTTTATTAAATGAGCCATCAACATATTCGCGATTCACTAATTGCCAGACGTTATCGACTACTGCTTTTGGGCTATCTTGCAAAGCTGCACGCACAGAACGACACCAAACTGGACCAAAAGCGGACAACGTAGCGGTTGAGGCGATTGCTCCGCTAATAAAAGCTAATTGGAGCGGCGAGTAACGTTTCGCAGATCGATTCATGTATCTTGACTAGAATAATTGTATTGTTGACAGTGTAGCAATCTGACTTTGCAGGAATTTATAAGTTTTTCTTCCTAATTATGCTTTGTTCATCACTTTTCCTTGATGTTTTTTGAGAAAACTACATATTGTTCAAACAGCTTCTTTACTTTAGCTTACTTTTTCTGCCAGCTAAGTGCCACCATATGATGGTTTCATCAGCAGTGCGATCCAATCCGGCAAAATTGCTTAAAATAGCACTTATGGTCAGGGGAACGCTTAACTCTTAACGCTTAACGCTTAACAGGCAATAGGGAACGCTTAACGCTTAACTCTTAACGCTTAAGTATGAAGTAATAATAAAGGTGTACGAAGCTTCGCAAAAATCTTTGGAGGAGTCCTATAGTACCCTCACCATTAACAGAGCAGTCAACTCTTCTTATGGAAATGTCTACTTCGCTCCTGAAAATAGTGTTACAGATTATACAAAAAAGCTTGTATTGAGTACCGATCACAAACCTAAAGTGACAAACAGCCAACCTAATTCAGTCTCAGAGCGGTTCCACAAAAAACGACAATTTTTGCGAAGACTCGCTTTGGGATTGTGTCTCGTATTGCTTAGCTGGGTAGTTTTTAACACTGTAACCATTATTTCTGCATCTTCTAGGCAAGTAGATGCCTTTTTTGTACTGGGTGGCAGTATTCGTCGGGAAATTTATGTTGCTGAGTTAGCACAACAATATCCACAAACCCCAATTTTAATTTCTCGGGGTTCTCCCGATCCGTGTATTTTGCTTGTTTTTCAACGCCTAGCGCCCCAGAGACTGCAAAACGTTTGGTTGGAAAAGTGTGCGGATTCTACGTTTGGTAATTTTTACTATTCCATTCCCATCCTGCGTCGTTGGGGAGTCCACAAGGTGAAGCTGATTAGTTCTCAAACACACTTCCCGCGTGCAAAATGGATGGCACAAATTCTTTTTGGTGTTCACGGTATTTGGGTAGAAACAGACATTGTTCCAGAACAAGGTGTGCCAGGTAACCAAGAATCTTGGTCAAAAACAGGACTAGATGTCACGCGTAGCTTGTTATGGGCGGGGTTAAGCCGGATTATTCAACCAAAATGTTTTTATGTTATGAAATTAGCAGACGTAAGTATTGACTTTTGGAGGTCTAGGGGTTTTCAATGTGAACGACAGCAGGATGTCAACCTGCGTTAGGATAAATTCTAGATACTCAATGCGTTCCTACCCAAAAATTAGCCGAGTTGGTTGGGCAAAAAACACAGGGCAATCCCTTTTTTATGAAAGAGTTTTTGAAATCTGGGAAATATATCTGGAAATCCCCTCAAATCTTGCACCTATCCGTATAAGCCTGGGGTTACTCAAAAGCAATGCAAGAAAATTACATCATATTTATTGGCTTTTATCGCTAAACAAGGGTTTTTGGCTTAGTATTGAGTGTTAAAATTACATGTGTTGTCTTGGTGCAAGACCTGAGATCACAAAGATGGCAATCTGTAGCAAAGCAGCAGCGCTTTGCTATCGCTATTACTGAGATTAGCATCAGGATGGAATTTCAAGAGTTATAAAATATCATTTAATTAAATAATTTCAGCTTCTTGGTTTTACCGTTGTATACATTACAAACTCTGGTTCATTAGACATAACCTCTAAGCTCACGTTAATGGACAATATCTGTTTTAAATGCTTGACATGAGTACCACCACAAGGTATTTTTGCTAACCCATCCTGCAATTGACAAGTCCATACTCTGTGATCATCAATTTTGGCTTCCTGAGGCTCGATTTTGATCGGAGAATCTAATTTAAGCCACTCGGCAAGTTGCTTATTTATACAAATTTCTATGTCCAATATTTGACTAAAAAAAGCTACTGTATCAAAGCCTTTCTTCTTCAGAGATTTTCCGAGACGATAGAAGTCATTACTCTCCTCCAGTTTGATCTGAGATTTTTGAATAGCGAGTTGGTCTAAGTTATAATTAGCAAGAGAATCCTTCTGACATTCTTTGCTCCAAAATTTTGAAGTACACTTGTTAAGCGCAAGAGCCGAAAGATGACACGATGAATGTGCTATGCTAAGTTGTTCGCGGCGCTCAGCATTGACTTCTAAAATTACTGTCTTGCCAGTTAAACACGTAGAAGAGTAGTCTGATGGAAATTTGACTATATGTGCGACTACAAAAAACCATCCGTTTTCACCTTTACGAACGGGTATTTGAGTGTCTAGATAAAATGTATGAGAAGCCAACTCAAATCCACAGGTTAATGTGTTGAGCACATCGAATTTATGACCATCTATAGTAACAGTACCAGTGTCACCAGGTTGATCAGACCATTTATAGTTAACGGGATGAAATGGTGTATTTTCAGTCACAACTACCCATGTACGTGTATCTTTATCAAATTCAGTAATAAAAATAACTTTTGAATGGCTGAGGGTAATTCCAGAGGGGAAGTCAATTTTTGTGCTTGCTTGGATTCCTGTTTGAAACATTACTTTTGTAGTAAGGGGCATAAAGCTGTTAGCAAAGATATTGGAAGAACCTGTTACATCGAGAATTTAATAGTACTATGCTCTAAAAATTACCATATTTATCACAAACACATTATCTCTTCTAATGAAGCTGAAAAACTATGTTGGGTCAATCTAGAAGTCTATATACACTACGATGCATTATTACCGATTTAGACTACCACAAAACTTTAGGTCTCTATAGCTATTTAAATGTGTGTGTTTAATGGATACCTTGGGCTATGCTGCCTAAATGGATAAAGTCGAGCTACTTGGTTCATTTTTTAGTATCCCTTAACAGGGGTAGTCCACCGAATTCAGAAATTAACGTACCACCCAACATTAGCAGACAGCCACTTATTTGCATTGTAGAAAGATGCTCTCTTACATACCAATAACCTATCAATGCTGCAAATACAGGCTCTGTAGCAAAGATTAATGCAGTACGAGTAGGTGTGGTAAACTTCTGAAATTGATTTTGGGCAGCATACGCAAAAGCAGTCGCAATCACCGAGCAAATAATCAGTGCTGAAAACACCTGTTCATTAAGAAAAACTTTTGGCAAGAAAACTATTTGGTAATTTTCAAATAGAACAGCACATATAAAACTGAAACACCCGCAAGTAAATATTTGAATCAACGCTAATAATAAAGCAGGAAATCTTTGAGTATAGCGACCTACAAGCGTTATCTGAAAAGCGTAAGAAATTGCACAGAAAAAAACAAGAATATCTCCAATGTTTGCACTAAGTTCTCGATTGTGGGAAAGCAATATAAGACCAAGCATAGCTACGGATACACCAAGCATTGTGTTTCTTTTCAGTGAATGACGAAGCAACCAGAGTGAGAAGAACGGCACTATTACGACAGAAAGTCCAGTGATAAATCCTGCTTTTGATGCGGTGGTGTACTGTAGTCCGAAAGTTTGAAAGGCATATCCTGCAAATAGCCAGAAGCCCAACCAAATTCCAGGCAGCCAAATTTCTTTTTTCCATAGTTGTCTTAGCATTTGGGGATAAAAGGCGATCACGAATAGAGCAAGTACCAAGGCAGCTATTAAAAAACGGGCACTTACAAAACTGAATGGGGGTATGATTTTAATTGCGTCTTTGATCAGAACAAAAGTAGCACCCCACGTAAAGGTTACCCCAAGGAGTACGAGGTCAGCTAAATAAGATTTTTTCATGACAAGCTAATCCGAACTTTAGTTATAGAACTCCTAATTTTTACGAAGCTCCCCGGACAGAATCTTCTATCCGGGAGATTTCGCGGATTTGTGCGTCCCCGACTTGCTACGCTCTTATGAGGGGATGTTAGGGCGCGACCCGTTAAAATAGAATTCTAGACGAAGCTGAAGCGCGAAATTGTCGTGATTTTCGCAAACTACTTGTCAGAAAAATTCTTTTTAGCCATCTATCATTTCCATCATTCCTTGCGTAAAAAGCTTTCCTACCGTGAACAGACCTATAGTTATCAATCAAACAAATGTCTCCTGGTTGCAAAACTATACTTTTCAAGTTGTAGTCTATCGCTTTAATTAATTCATTAAAAGCAATTATGGCTTCTTCATCATCTTTTAAAGGATGCATAAATAATGGATCTAAACACATATAAGGTGACTTGGGGTCGCCAAACAAAACTGGTACTTTTTTCTGATTATTTTGTATGTCCTCAAACCATGAAACAACTGAACCTGAAATAGCGCTAAATGTTTGAGGTTTTGTATGAGATTTATCTGGACGTATGCAAAATCGTGGCTCAAACAAAACTTTAATATGTTCTGAAGCTAAATTAACCATATCTATGGATGCGAAAGTTGTTTCTACTTTATCTGGGTTACGTAAGCACATTAGCCCAAGATAATCAGCTCTATGGGGATGAAAAGCATCCTCAGTGTGCCACAAAAGATCTGTCTCACTACTACAACTTAGTTGTTCATTTTCATAACCTTCAACAGGAAGAATGTTATGGATTATTTGTCTCTCTTCTAGATGTGTACCCCACGTAAACACTTCTCCTAACAAGGAACCATATAAGATAAAAAGCACTTCTTCTAATAAAGTAGAATTATTCTCAGATGTTTTCCAATGTATCGGTGTTTTACAAATTCTCTTCTCATTAATGCAATTGCCGGATATTAGACATACTGCATTCACTTCCTTTAAGCGGAATTCGTTAATAAAATAACACAATCTTTTTGGTAAATCATGAGCAAAAACTCTAGCATTTATCAAAAAATTTTCATCTTCTACTGAACTATATTTAGAGGTAATTTCTTTAACAAGATGTTGAATAGAATCAATTTCTTGTTTTGTTAGATGAATTTGAGAGACAGAGCTATTTAAGCTTTTTTGGGGCGTTAATATCATATTTTTTCCTTATTAAAACTTACGCATTGACGAAAATCTGATTATGTAATTCAGACTTATTTGCTTTCTTTCCTTCTTTAAGTGCAAGCAAAGTCAACTTATGCTCTTTTGAGATAGAAATGCTCAGATCTTGCACCTGGAAAAATAGCGCATAATTATCACTCGGTATGAAGCCAGGACTGTTTATGTAGCGAGAAAAGTTACTAAATACATGTAGCTTTAATCACTTTATTCTATTATGCTGCTTTATAGGGATATAGGCAAGATATGAGCTAAGGTCTTAGTTATTAGGCAGGGAAACCCGCTTCTCACATCTTGCACCTGGAAATATGAATGTCAAAAACACAACTACGTGTAAGGGGGAGCTAGGCGTTCAATGTCAAGTAAAAGAAGAGACACGACTATTTGAGAATAAATTAAATTCTCTGGCTGTTTGTGCAGCCTGACCTCAATCAGGTGGTGATGCTCCCTGAATATGCAGATAACTCCAATGGGTTATGAGGTAAGCAGTTAGAGAAAGGATGAGCCAGCGATACATACCAAGCAGAGTCCCTTGCCCCTTCGGGTATGCGCAGAGCGCACGCCCAGAGGGCGAACGCAGTCGCCTCTGTCGGGAAAGCCGTCATTCGCGCTGACTCACCAAAACGATGTAAACCCAAGCGATGCTTGGCAGTTTTAAACCATCCTTCAACCTGCCCTTCGGGTTCGCCAGTCGCTTTATGCCGGGGAACCCGTCCACCGCGCTGGTTCACCATCGACGCTTACCCCACCATTTGAGAGTAAAAGCTTAAATCATTACTATGCATCACTACCTGAATTTAGTCTAGAACGAGTCGCACTATGGATCTCCCTTATGCGATCGCCTCAATTACAGATAACGGAACTTCCGCAAAATACTGTCGCTGAAATTGTTCTTCCCGAACGGCAGCTAAAAATTTTTCCACCGCAGCTTCTGCTTGAGTTGTTTCAATGGTAGAGTGCTGAGTGAAAACCAACATACGGTCTTGACGTGAGATATTAAAACCTAAGTATCTCAAACTTCTTAACCCAAAAAGTAAGGTTTGGTCGTTAATACCAAGTTTTTCTAATAACTGGATACGGGTAACAGGTTGATTTGTGCGGCCCAGATATTTGGCAATTCCTACAAGCGTAAGCCAGGTTTGTTCTGGTGGTTGGGAATTTGGTTTTAACCAAGCAAGCACGAGGGGTTCTTGGTTGTGGAGCGATCGCCTCAAATGCGCACGTAAATCGTCCCAACTTGTCGGACACTCTTGCAGTATGAGTCCTGAATGATGAGTGGTTAGTGCTAACTCTTTTTCTAATGGTAAGTTGCGTAAATCTAAAATGAGTTTCGCATGCTGGGTACTCAATGCTGAGTTTGTGCGGGAACGAACAGCTATCAGTCGGATTTCATAGCGTTTTTTAAAGGTGTTGTAGTCCAGTTCCGCGATACAGTCACATCGTCCGGGAGGTAATTCATCTTTATAGTGTCCCCACCACACGCCAGGAAAAGGATTTCTCGTGGAGTCATCTCGAATATCAAACTCGGCTTTTATGTACTGTACCTTTTTCCCCTGCGAATCTTGCTGATTGCGATGCCAAGCATTTTCAAACCAGCAATTTTCAATCAAAAGTTTCGGAACTGGGTTCCCCATTCCACAAGGTTCTAGCAGCTTCAGTTCTAAAAATAAATCTTTCCCCAAATCTGCTACCGTTACAGCCAAGTCCGCTTGAACAGTTGGTGTTAGGGTTGTTCCTCCCAACGATTGACGTAACCTCTGGTTAATTGCTTGTGTAAATAAAGGTATGTTCTCTACTCGAAGACTTAACCCTGCTGCATAAGGATGTCCGCCAAATCGATGCAACAAATGTGCTTGGTCTTTTACCAATTGGTATAAATCAACCGAATTAATAGAACGCGCCGAACCCCGCGCCAGAAGAACAGGAGAAAGATTGCTCCCCTGCTCCCCGGCTACCTCCGTACTCAAAAGAATCGTCGGGCGTCCTGTCTCCTGTGCGACTTGTCCTGCAACTAACCCCAAAACGCCAACAGCCCATTGAGGATCTTCCAAGACAATAACGCTGGTGGTTGATAAGTCCATTTTGGAAAGCTTCAGCGCGACTTGCCCAGCAACATCTTTCTGCAAAGACTTGCGACGGCTGTTCGCTAATTCTGTGACTTCTGCAAGTTCATTCACACGCTTTTGATCGCGGCTTGTCAATAATTCCACGCAAAAAGAAGCATCGCCTTGAATGCGGCTGACAGCGTTAATTCGGGGACCTAAACCAAAGGAGATATCTGTGGGGCGATCGCCACTTTTCTGGCATAATTCCAACAGCCGCCCGACACCTGGACGCCGCCTCTTATCTGGTGTTTTCTTAAAATCGTCTTGCAGTCGCCCAATTCCCAACTGTGCCAAGTAGCGACAATCTCCACTCAACTGCACCAAATCAGCAATCAGTCCAACTGCAACTAAATCCAACAAATCTTCTAGCGGTTGTTGCCCGACATTTGGCAGAGTTTGATAAAAAGCTTCCACCAACTTGTAAGCCACCGCCACCCCAGAAAGATGAAACAGTTGATGTGTTTGGCTCAAATAGCGAGGGTTAATAATTGCCGTCACAGGGGGACGTTCCACAGGTAAAGTGTGATGGTCTGTGACTATAACATCTACACCTAACTGCTTAGCATAAATAATTTCACTAATATTTGTACTGCCAGTGTCACAAGTGACAATCAATTTAAAGTCTTCTTTTGCAAGCTTCTCAATTCCTTGGCAGTTCAAACCGTGAGATTCCGTTAAACGATTAGGAATGTAATAAACAAGCTGCGTATTTTGAGCGAAAAATTGTCCCAAACCATCCCACAGAACAGCCGTAGACGTGATACCGTCCGCGTCAAAGTCTCCCCAAATAGCAACTTTTTCCCCAGCATGTCGTGCTTGTTGCAACCGTTCCACCGCCAGATGCATCTCTTGCCCAAACTCAAATGGACTCGCGGCTTGATAAGCTTGTGAATTGACAAAAGCTGCTAATTGTGCGTTCTTTCGTATTCCTCGTTGCCACAACAACTGTGCGGCAAAATGTCCACTCGATGCAGGTGCATATTGCTTCACCGCTTGGATAAACCATTCGGGGGGTTGTTCAGTTGTCGCAAGAATCCACTGTTGTTCTGGCATTTGAATTCTCCCCGCCAATGAAACGGGGATTATAGACTGTTGTTGATTTGTGCGGATCAAAGCCACACTTTTAACTGATATAGGAATCCGGTTTGATTTGGTCAGACCAGTGCTTGATGAGGGTTTCCCGAC
>NZ_CAWPKW010000244.1:0-3667 GCF_963888615.1 Brasilonema octagenarum UFV-OR1
CAAGACGAGCCACTGCTGCAGGAGGGTTTCCCTCCGTAGGCATGTGGCGTCCGCGCTGGCTCACTTCTGAGTTCTGATTCTTAGGTATTTTCCCAAAAATCTCTTTAACCGCTTCAAGAGTTGGTTCAGTTTGGAAATCTCCAACAATCACCAAAACAGCATTGTCAGGACTGTAGAAATTGCGGTAGTATTTCTGCACCTGCTCTAAATCAAACCTTTGGACATCAGCTTGAGTCCCACCAATCGGTAACCCGTAAGCATGGTTGGAAAACGCAGCCTTCATAACAGCGCGGTTTAAGCGGTAGTCAGGACTATTTTCGTAACCTTGCAACTCAGAAATTACAACTCGCTTTTCGCTCTGCAATTCTGTCGGATCAATCCGAGCATTTTCCATTCTGTCTGCTTCTAGCGTTAGTAAAGCCGTGAGCTTATCGCGTTCTGCTGTATTGTAGTATGCCGTTTGGTCATAACTTGTGAAAGCATTTGAGTCACTGCCCAAAGCACTCAACAACCGCCCAAATTGAATTGGGCGATTTTTTGTGCCTTTAAACATCATGTGCTCTAATTGGTGGGCAATACCATTCAATCCAGGTTCTTCGTTACGTGATCCCACCTTGTACCATACTTGTACACTCACTACCGGGCTGGAGTGAATTTCCCTACTCAAGACAGTTAGACCATTGTCCAACAGTGTTTTTTGAACATGCTCAGTCAATGAAATACGCTCTTTTTTTTGAGAAACTGTTATTTTTTGTGAATCTAACGATGAGGAAGAAGTTGTTATCTGGGTATCAAAAAATCCATCTCCAAGCAACAACACTGTCATTAGCGAAAGAGTTAACAGTAGTAAACGAAAACGGTATCGATGCACTTTCGGCAACACAGACATAAATTTTACTATATTGTCTGTAAAGGTTGTTACAGAATTTTTATTTTTCTTGAATATATTAATCTGACTTTTCTGACTAGTCTGTGATCTCAACAAGACTACAGAACGAGCAAAGTAGTATTGTACAGATAAAAAATTAGAAGTTCAACTAGGACAGTGTTGCTAATACGCGGATGAATTCTAAAGGCAAATTATCAGTATCTGCAAGAAAAGTTACTTCATAAATTTTCTGACCTATCTGCTGCTGTGTAGGTTCTAAAAGGATTTTAAGTGGTTGTAACAGGTCAGGATTACTTTTTGATAACACTAAAAAACGTTCTTTTAAATTTGTTAACCAACTAGATAAATCTGGTGTTATTTGAGTTAAATCAAACGAGAGATGATAGTACCCCACGTAGTGTTCATCTGCAAATGCATCTGGGGCAGGTTTTGGTTCCGGAATTTGGATCAGTTCAATTCTGCCGTTGAGTCCTTCCATCCAGCATGCAAGAGTATAGCCTGTTGTGAAGCGTTCACAGACTGTAAACCCTAGCTGTTCGTAGAAGGCGATCGCCCGATGAATATTTCCGGTACGAATAGAAGTGTGATGCATAATTTTTTCCTTTGTTATTTGTCATTTGCCCTTTGCTAAACCACAAAGGACAAAAAACAAATGACTCAACGCCAAAGCTCAACAAAAATAGCCTAAGTTACGGGGCGCAGCAAAACCCTCCAAAACGAGTGTAATGCCTAACTCTCAATTACTCAAATAATCGGAAATAGGGATACCGTACTGGTACACCAGGTTCTTTTTCCAAATCGAAATTAATCACATCCCAACAAGGATCATCCAAAGAATCAGCGCTAAACTCCACAGGTAAACCATAAAGTCGCGCCGGAGTTGTCTCCGACTGTCCAGAACGCCAGTTAGTGCTACGTTCTAGATAACCACTCATTAGTTCTTGATAGCGTCTAGCAATTATAACTCGTGTCGCCCGATAGCCTTGGGTATAAAGCTTGTCTAGTGCTTCATGAATTTCAAACCTAATGCCATCGGGATGAGTATGTTGCCGATACCAGTCGCTATTCCATCTGCGCCAATGACGTCCTGATTGTAGGTGGATGAGTTCCCCAGTTTCGGGATTTGCTTCAAACGCGCCGTGACGCGGGCATAAATAAGTGTCAGTTAGTGTCAAAGCCGGGATTGTTTGGCGGCAATGGGGACACTGAATTTCTGCACCGAATATGGGGTACTGCAAGGCTGGATTCATCATGAAGTGCTTACAAACATATTTTTGTCTTCACCAGTCGTGTTGGTTCCTTTTACACTTCTGCTCCACCTTGTTGGACACCGATTTGCTGCTGCCCTTGCGAGCCACGAGGCTCTACACCGTGATATCCTGGTTTTGCAACCTACCAAGGTTGGAGTTCCTCCAGTGTTCCTGGGTACCACACCTCTATTCTACCGTGTCTATCGCTTCCTACTGGTCTTCTCCTGATATTTCTCAAGCCGCCTTTATAGCAGCGAACGCTATTGTTATGGGTTCAGTCAAAATTGCAGCCGGGGTGAGCATCTGGTACGGAGCAGTTGTTAGGGCAGATGTGGAATCCATAGAAATTGGCGAATGTACAAACATTCAGGATGGAGCAATATTACACGGTGATCCTGGAAAACCCACGGTGTTAGAAGATCATGTTACTGTCGGGCATCGTGCTGTTGTACACTCTGCCTACATTGAACACGGTAGCTTGATTGGAATTGGCGCAGTTGTTTTAGATGGTGTACGAGTGGGTGCCGGTAGCATTATTGGTGCTGGCGCAGTCGTTACGAAAGATGTACCACCCTTGTCCCTGGTTGTGGGTGTTCCTGGCAAAGTTGTCCGCCAAATCTCCGAAGCGGAAGCAGCAGAACTGATTGAACATGCTGAACGTTACAAAAAGTTAGCGTTGGTTCATGCAGGCAAGGGTACGGATATTGGGTTTGAGGCACCCGAGTAAGAAGGAGTAGGGAGAAGGGAGTAGGGAGAAGGGAGTAGGGAGAAGGGAGAAGGGAGAAGGGAGAAGGGAGCAGGGAGCAGGGAGAAGGGAGAAGGGAGCAGAGAGAAGGGAGAAGGGAGCAGGGAGCAGGGAGCAGGGAGCAGGGAGCAGGGAGAAGGGAGCAGGGAGCAGGCGAAGCCCTTCGACATAGGATTTTCGTCTTTCCCACAACGCCAGGTACCTCAAGTGGGGAAACCCGCCTAAAGCACTGGCTCCCCTTACACCCCCACACCGTTCGGCGCTCGCGCTCTAGGCGTTGCCCTTACACCCCTAGTTTTTGTAAAGATTCTTTACGTATTGTTTGGCAAAGTTGACTGGTTCAGGTACAAAATAAATAATGAGAAAAGTTGACAAAACTTTAACATATATATAACAGAACAGAGAGGTGTAGATATGAGTCTTCCAGATATGCGTTTGATCATTGTTTTAGCACCACTTCTCATTGCTGCTGGTTGGGCATTCTTTAACATTGGTGCTGCTGCTCTCAATCAATTGCAAAACTTTTTGAATAGAGAAGAAGCTTAAAATCAACTGATTACCACAAAATATTTAACCGACTGTTTTGATTCATAAAGCAGTCGGTTTTGTTTATCAGTTGTCAGTTAACAGTTATCAGTGAGCCAGCGCTACAGGAGGGTCTCCCTCCGTAGGCGACTGGCGTTCGCCCTTGGCGTGCCGCAGGCATACCCGAAGGGCGTCGGGTTAAGCGCGTTGTGGAGCCAGCCCCGTGCGGGGGTTCCCCCCGAGCCAGGGGACTGGCGT
>NZ_CAWPKW010000245.1:0-3648 GCF_963888615.1 Brasilonema octagenarum UFV-OR1
TTATCAGGTAGGAAACGGACTCGTCCACCCCTTGTTCACTGTTTACTGTTCACTGTTCACTGTTTTAATCAGCTAACAGAAATCTTCAAACTGCTGGGTTGTGCTAGGTCTCCTTGCAACACCAATCCGCGCTGATTTGCGTATAAATGACGCACAATTTTGTAGATTGCCTCGATTTTGTCTGTTGCACCTGCTTTTTGAGCAATTTCCTCTATAGAAAGGGCTGTTTTTTCTGTTTGCAAAACTTTGACGACTTGTTTTTGCAAGTCCAGAATTTCAGCCGCAGCTTTTTTACCAGCTTCTACGCCTGGTTGATGGTAGGCGTTGATATTCACTAAGCTGGCATATTAGCCTACAGCGCGATCATATAAAGCAATGAGCGCACCCACGATCCGGGCATTCACTTGGGGAATGGTCACAGTAATCGAGTCGCGCTGGTTTTCATAAAGCGCTTGTCGGGTTCCTTGCAAAAAACCAGACAGATAGTCGCCCATTGTAACTCCAGGTTCAAGTTCTGAAGATGGTCCGTTGCGGTCTTCTAAAACTTCAATGAATGTGGCAAAGAAATTCGGCACACCCTCACGCAACTGCTGAACATAAGCGTGTTGGTCGGTTGAGCCTTTGTTGCCATAAACGGCGATACCTTGGTGAACGACGTTGCCTTCTAAGTCTTTCTCCTTACCCAAGGATTCCATCACCAGCTGTTGCAAATACCGACTGAAAAGAAGTAAGCTGTCTTTGTAGGGTAGGACAACCATGTCTTTTTCGCCGCGTCCATTGCCAGCGTAGTACCAAGACAAAGCTAACAATGCAGCTGGATTTTGTTTGATATCGGGGACGCGAGTGGCGTCATCCATCTGTTTTGCACCTTCTAGCATGGCGATGATATCAATGCCTTGCAACGCCGCTGGTAATAACCCGACAGCAGACAATTCTGAGGTACGTCCTCCCACCCAGTCAAACATGGGAAATCTTGCCAGCCAATTTTCGGATTTTGCTTGTTCGTCGAGCTTACTACCTGCCATAGTTATGGCGATCGCATAATTAGCAAAGTCCAAATTCTGTCGAGCGTAAGCCTTTTTAACTTCAATCATGCCATTACGCGGTTCTGGCGTTCCCCCAGATTTAGAAATCACCAATACCAAAGTGCTGGCAAGACGGTTTCTCAAATGATTTATAACACGGTCAATTCCTGCTGGATCGGAATTGTCAATGAAGTGAAGTCCCAGCGAGGGAAAGTCTGAGGCTAACGCTTCCGCAACAAATTGGGGACCTAAAGCAGAACCACCAATACCAATAGAGATAATATCAGTGAAGCGAGGCGCTTTTGGAGGATGAATTCCACCCGTGTGGACTTTTTCGGCAAATACTTCGATTTGCTCTATGCTGTCTACGATTTCTTGTGTGAGTTCTGGCGTCGGGGCTAAATCAGGATTTCGCAGCCAGTAGTGTCCAACCATGCGGTCTTCATCTGGATTGGCGATCGCCCCCTTCTCAAGTTCCGCCATATCTGCAAAAGCTTTTTCAAACTTTGGCTGCAACTTCTCTACAAAGGCGTCGTCAAACCGCATCCGGCTCACATCTAGGTATAGTCCCAATCCTTTATGGAAATATAACCATTTCTGGTATCTTTGCCAAAGTGCCGTAGCGTCCATAAGGAGATCTCAACTAAAGTGATTTTCAAAAACAAGTTTAAGCCAAGGTGCTAACAATCCCTGTCTACCTTATACAGTTTTAAGTGTTGGCTGAATTCTTCACCTTAAACATCTGGCATAGGTATGACCTCACCAGAATTTTCTCATCAGACAAACTTAGATGAGGAGAAGGGGCTAATTGCCAAATAAACTACATAACAACAGATTGTCCTGCTGCAAAGACTTGTTTTGCCGTGAGTTGTAAGTTGGGAAATGTTGAGGAAACTAATTGGTCATTATTTTGAAATAGCTGTTTTTTATACTCATCCTCTACTAGGGTACAAATTGTCACCGTTGGCTGCTTAGGTTTACCAATATATTCCTTACCACCAATGCCCAGATAATCGACTATCCAATACTCAGGTACCCCTAGTGTGGCGTAATCTTCAACTTTACGGGCATAGTCGTTTTGCCAGTTTGTACTCACGACTTCAGCAATGAGTTTAATTGAATTTCCTAATGTAATAACAGGTTCTTTTTGCCACAACGGCTCATTGATCAGTCGAGTTTGGTCTAACACAATGAGATCGGGACGAAATGCGGTATCTGTCCCTAACAATTTAATCAAGCATCGATGGGGAATAAAATAGTTTGCATGCTGGCGGTCAATTTCTACATTCAGTTTTCGCCCAATGAAGGCGGATACCTGTTCGTGTGATCCAGTTGCTTCCATCTCGATTAATTCACCATCAATTAACTCATAGCTATCGCTATCGCCGTAGTAGGTAATAAATTCATCAACTGTTAAAAGTTTGGGCGCTGATTTCACCATTGTGATTGTTCCCGATAATCTTTGCCTAGCAAAAGTTCTTTTAAACGAATTCTAAATCAGCAGCAATGCCAAAGTGGTCGGAAGGGTACAAAGTGCGGCTTTCCCGTGCAGGCTGGTTGAGAATGACTTGGCACGAACGTACCCGCAAATGTTGATTGATGAAGATGTAGTCTAAGGTACCGCGCCAGGGTCGTAAAGTGCGATTAGATATTAAGTCCCGTACAAGTTGGCGCAATGTCTTTTTCAAGCTACGGCGAGCAAGAGGTGTAGGACAAGTGTATTCTGGCTCTTGTCCGTGGTACTCAGCGTAAGCTGATGTAAAATGTTGTTTCATCAACATGATAGCTGGAGTTTGGGGCGTGCCATTAAAATCACCCACTGCGACGATTGGTATGGACGATGGAAACTTACCTAACCAGTCAATGAGTAACTGGACTTGTTTTGTACGTTCTGGATGATCACCCGGATACCAGTAATAATGTCCGTTGCAAAACACCAATGGCTGATTATCCAAATTAACTTGCACATATTGAGCAACTCGTCCCTGAGTTTGTAAATCGAGAACTGCTGCTTCTACAAATGGGTGACGACTGAGAATCGCATTTCCCACCCCCATGTCGTTGATACCTGTTGAACGACTGTCTGGAATTAGATGCACGTATGGCATACCAAGTTCACTTGCAAGCCAAGCAGCTGTGTTTTCTGGTAGCTTAACTTCCTGTAAAGCAATCACATCAGCTTGTTCTGCCTGAAGTCCATCAACTAACAGAGTTCGCCGTTGCTCCCAGTCTGCCATGTCGTACAAGATGTTGATTGTAACAAGCTTAACCATTTAGTAGTGTCATGAAACGTATTTTATTTTACACTCTTAAGCTCGTGAAAATATTGCTACGCTTACTTTGACAAATTTCTGTAGAGATAAATATTGTGTAATTATACATTTATCAATGCATAATGTCAACTAATGATTAATGACTCATGACTCATGACCGAACAACAAAACGATACAAGCCCGTGAATTTCTTCATGGACAGAAAAAAGGTTAGCAACATTATTCAAGCCCCCGGATTCATCAGTGGGGTCTTCCATTTTGAATTTTGAGAGAAGTTTGAGCGGAGAGCAGCGCCTTGCGGAGCCAGTCCTGCAGGAGGGTTTCCCGACAGAGGGATCTGGCGTTGGGGT
>NZ_CAWPKW010000246.1:0-2309 GCF_963888615.1 Brasilonema octagenarum UFV-OR1
ACGCAAAGGCGCAAGGGCGCAAAGGAAGGAAAGATCGGCAGTTCTGATCTGCAGTCATCAAGATCAACCTACCCCACCCCCTTCTTTTTGCCTTCCTTTGCGCCCTTGCGCCTTTGCGTGAGGTTTCTCTTCCTCAAAGCCAGAGCGGAATTCACTTCGCTCATCAAATCCCATCGCTCAGTTCCCACCGGGATCGGGATTGACGCGATTTTCCCTTCGGGCGATGATTTCCGCGGCGTGATCCGACCAGGGAGGGACGGCGCGCCGAGTGAACACGCGGTGCGGGTGACGAATGTCGTTTGCGCCGCTCGCCAGGGATGGCCACACGATGTCGTATCATCTGCTCGAAGTCATGGAACGGCTGGGACGCCCGCGCGTGCTGGTCGTGGGTGATCTGATTCTCGACCGGTATATCTGGGGCGATGCCGAACGCATCAGCCAGGAAGCGCCGGTGATTCTGTTGCGGGAAGAGCGGCAGGAAACCCGCCTCGGCGGTGCGGCGAACGTCGCCCAGATGCTGCGGGGACTCGATGCCGAAGTCGACCTCGCCGGGGTGATTGGTGCCGATGCCGATGGCCGAGCGCTCGAAATGGATCTGCATCGCGCCGGCATTGGCAGTGCGACGGTCGTGGCCGACCCGAGTCGCCCCACGACCGCCAAAGTCCGATTCATGGGGCGGGCGCAATATCGGCATCCGCATCAGATGCTGCGCGTCGACCGGGAAGTCCGCCATGCGATTTCCGGCGGAACGGTGCAACAACTCTTGTCCACGATTCTGCCGAAGCTCGGCGATTATTCGGCGATTCTCATTTCCGATTACGCCAAGGGTGTCTGCACCGCCGGATTGTTGCGACCGTTGATCGAAGCTGCCCGCAAGCGCGGACTGCCGGTGGTCGTCGATCCCGCCGCCGGGGGCGACTACCGCCTTTATATTGGTGCGACCGGCGTGACGCCGAACCGTTCGGAAACGTTCAAAGCCACCGGCCGCGAGATCAAGACCATCGAAGATGGTTACGCCGCCGGTGACCAGTTGGTGAAGCAGTTCGATCTCGACATGGCGTTTGTGACGCTGGACCGCGACGGGATTGTCCTCGCGCGAAAAGACGCCGAGCCCGTCCACCTGCCGACACGGCCGCGCGAAGTCTGTGACATCACCGGCGCGGGGGACATGGTCCTCGCGATGATTGGCGTCGGCCTCGCGGCCAATGTCGATCCTGTGGATCTCTGTCGTCTGGCCAACGTCGCTGGGGGACTGGAAGTCGAACAAGTCGGCGTCGTGCCGATCCATCGCAAAGACATTCTCGGCGATCTGCTCCGCAACTCACGCACTGCGGAAAGCAAAGTCTGTTCGCTGCCTGATCTCGTCCGGCATGTGAACACGCGCCGCAAAGCCGGGCACAAGGTCGTGCTGACCAACGGTTGCTTCGACCTGCTGCACGTCGGCCATGTGAGTTATCTACAAGAAGCGGCTCACGAAGGAGATTGCCTGATCGTCGCGGTCAACAGCGATGACAGCGTCCGCCGGTTGGACAAAGCTCCGGACCGGCCGATCAGGAGTACCGGGCCCGCATGCTCGCCGGGTTGGAAGCGGTCGATTACGTCGTGGTTTTCGATGAAGACACGCCGCACGAAATCCTGCGGCAACTGCAACCGGACGTCCTCGTCAAAGGGGGCACCTACCGTGAAGAGGAAATCGTCGGCCGCGAAGTCGTGCTGTCCTACGGCGGCCGGGTGAAACCGCTCAGCATCACCGCGGGCGTGTCGACCACCGAGATCGTTCGTCGGTTGCGCGACAGCGAGGACGCCCAGATCATCCGTCTGCCCGAACCGGTCACCGAACTGCGGAAAGCCGGATGAAACTCGCGGTGTTCCTGCCGAACTGGGTGGGAGACGCCGTCATGGCGACTCCGGCGTTGCGATCTCTGCGCACGGAGTTCCCCCGCGCGGAGCTTGTCGGTGTGATGCGGCCGGTGATCGCGGATGTGCTCGAAGGCACGGGATTGATCGATTATTCTTTGCTCTACAACCCGCGCGGCAAAAACCCATCGCAACGCGGTGGAGCGTTCTTGAAATCGCTGCGAGCGGAAAAATGCGAAGCGGCGATTCTGTTCACGAACTCGCTGCGCACCGGTTGGCTGGCGTGGCGATCCGGGGCGACCGAACGCATCGGTTTCGCGCGCGACCTGCGCGGCTGGTTGCTGACGACGCGATTGACGCCGAAGTCGAAGCGCGTGCCGAACCCGGTGATCGATGAGTACAACCGGCTCGTTGAAGCCGCGGGGTGCCGGAAACTCAGTCACAAAATGGAA
>NZ_CAWPKW010000246.1:2319-3570 GCF_963888615.1 Brasilonema octagenarum UFV-OR1
CCCCGCGTGATCGAGCCGCACTGGAATCGTTCTGGACGAAACATCCGCGCGTGAACCGGCAGCGGATTGTGGTCTTCAACACTGGCGGAGCGTTCGGCCCCGCCAAGAACTGGCCAATGGCGTCATTCGTCGAACTGGCCCAGCGCATCGTGACCCAAACAGACCGCACGGTGCTGGTCGCGTGTGGCCCCGGAGAACGGGATGACGCCCACGCCATTGTGACTGCAGCGAATTCCCCGCGCGTGGTGACGGTCGCCGACGAACCGCTGACGATCGGCCTCACCAAAGCCGTCGTGCAACAGGCCGAACTGATGATCACAACCGACTCCGGCCCGCGGCATTTCGCCTCCGCGTTCGGCGTGCCGGTCATCACTCTGTTCGGTCCAACACACATCGCGTGGAGTGAAACGTATTCCCCGCTCGCCGTTCACCTGCAACACAAGGTCGACTGCGGCCCGTGCCAGCAGCGGACGTGCCCGCTGAAGCATCATCGCTGTATGAACGAACTGAGCGTGGATCGAGTCTTCGAGAAAGTGATGCACCAATTGTCCGGATTGAAACAGCGCGCAGCCTAACCTCGTTCCCATGCTCCGCGTGGGAACGCACGGTCGCGACGCTCCGCGTCGCGCGGAAAGCGACGAAGAGAAAAATACGACGCGGAGCGTCTCCGCAGGCATTCCCACGCGGAGCGTGGGAACGAGTGACATGAGGAAAACGGTGCCATGCGGATCGCTATCGTTCGTCGCGAATGTTCGCTGAAGAAAGCCGGGGCGGAGCGGTATTGCGTCAATCTGTTCAGGCAACTGCAGAAGCTCGGCCACGATGTCACCATCGTCGGCGAGGCGATCGACGACGATCTCCGCAACGAAGTCGCGTTTCTGAATGTTCCGGTCAATCACATGACCTCCTGGACGAAGAACGAAACCTTCGCCGTCAATGCGGCCACTGTCGTCCGCAACGAAAAGTTCGACGTCGTGCACGGTCTCTCGCGCGTGGATGGTCTCGATACCTATCGCCTCACCGATCCGCTACAAACGCACTGGGTCAACGTCTATTACCGGCAGCCGTGGAACCGCTGGCTGCAAACGTGGAACCCGCGGCACCGGGCCATCTTTGCCATCGAAAAACGCCTCTTCGGCACGCCGAAATAGTCCCGCAGCAGACGGCCATCGAGTTGGGACTGCACGATGATCCGTCGCGGGCCGGTGTTGCCGAAGAGGCGTTTTTCGATGGCAAAGATGGCCCGGTGCC
>NZ_CAWPKW010000247.1:0-3546 GCF_963888615.1 Brasilonema octagenarum UFV-OR1
TTGTAAGCGCAAGGCGCACGCTACGCGAACGCGCAGCGTCTCCGCAGGAGTTAGCGTCTGGGGTGGGTTGGGGGATCTTCCCTTGAGAAAAACAAGCTAACCGAACCGTATTAAGGGTGTTAGGGCAAGATTTTCATATCTTTGTACAGCCAATCTTTGATATGAGTCACACAAAATAAAGGAGGATTTCTCATGACTAGTTTGGTTAGCAATCTAGTACAGCAACCTTTAGACTTGTCAGTTTTGACCACACCAGAATCGTATTTGTTGCTTAAAGAGTGGAATCAAACTCAAGCAGATTTTCCAAAAAATTTATGTATTCATCAGTGGATTGAATTACAAGTAAAGGTGACTCCTGATAAAGTCGCAGTCATTTTTGAAGACGCGCGCAGCGCGGTGAGGCCAGCCCCCGTCTTGGCGGTCTCCGTCACGATGGGGGACTGGCGAACCCGGAGGGCTTCTCGCAGAGTAGACGAACAGCTCAGTTACAGGGAACTGAACCGCCGCGCAAATAAACTAGCTCATTATTTGCGGAGTTTGAATGTAGGACCAGAAGTATTGGTGGGAATTTGCTTAGAATGCTCAACAAATCTTTTGATTGGGCTTTTAGGTATTCTCAAAGCTGGTGGAGCGTATGTACCATTAGATCCTGCATATCCCCAAGAGCGCTTGGAATGGATTTTAGAAGATTCACAGATCAAGGTGCTATTAACCCAACAGAATCTACTTGAGCAGCTGCCACAACATCAAGCGCAAGTCGTTTGCATTGACACTGACGAAGAAAGAATTGCGGCAGCAAGCGAGGAAAACCCTAAAACACAAGTCACTCCTGAAAATTTGGCTTACATACTGTATACTTCTGGCTCTACTGGTAAACCCAAAGGCGTGCAAATTGAGCATCGCTGTGTTGTCAATTTCTTAAATTCGATGCGTAAAGAGCCAGGACTGACACAGGAAGATGTACTCCTGGCGGTGACAACTATCTGCTTTGATATTGCTGGACTCGAACTTTACTTACCATTAATTGTAGGCGCTCGGATTGTATTAGCAAGCCGTGAAGTTGCGAGTTCTGGAGAACAGCTAAGCAAGCTTCTCGCAAAATCTGGCGCTACAGTTATGCAAGCAACTCCAGCGACTTGGCGACTGCTTTTAGCAGCAGGGTGGCAAGGAAATAAACAGCTCAAAATTCTCTGTGGTGGCGAAGCATTAACCCCAGGACTGGCAAATCAGCTGCAACAATTGGTTCACTCCCTTTGGAATATGTACGGACCGACGGAAACCACCATTTGGTCCGCTGTTTACAAGGTAGAGCCTGGGAACATCCAAGTACCAATCGGCAAACCTATTGACAACACGCAAATTTATTTGGTGGAACCTCAGGTACCCGGTAAGTTAGATCCATTAAAACCTGTGCCTATTGGTACTGCGGGAGAGTTATTGATCGGTGGTGCTGGTTTGGCTAGGGGATATCGCAACCGACCAGAATTAAACAGCGAAAAATTTATTCCCAATCCTTTTAGCGACAAACCAGGAGAACGTCTTTATAGAACTGGAGACTTGGCTCGCTATTTGCCAGATGGCAAGATTTCGTTCATCGGACGGATTGATGATCAAGTCAAAATTCGCGGTTTCCGTATTGAGTTGGGAGATATTGAGGTAGCCCTTAGCCAGTACCCAGGCGTGAGGGAAGTTGTGGTTGTCGCAACAGAAGACAATCCACCAGACAAACGCCTGGTTGCTTATCTGGTGAAAGAACCTAGCAGCCAGAAATTATGTTTGAGGGACTTGCGCTCTTTTCTACAAGAGAAGTTGCCCAAATACATGATTCCGTCTGTTTTTGTCTTGATGGACTCTTTGCCACTTACACCCAATGGTAAAGTAGATAGGCGATCGCTATCGAGAAGCCGCGACCTTTACGGGAAGCCCTCCGGGTCCGGAGGTAACTCCTTCGCGTCTAAACTCCAAGCACCCAATCAAGATACACCTATTTTAAACGACGCATTCGTCGCACCCCGTACCAAAGTCGAGAGACAACTCGCTCAAATTTGGACTCAGGTTCTGAGTGTTGAGTCAGTAGGGATACATGATAACTTCTTTGAGTTGGGAGGACATTCTTTACTACTAGTGCAGATGCTGGCTAGGGTGCGAGAAACTTTCCAACTGGAGTTACCTGTGTTGAGTCTGTTCCAAGCACCTACTATTGCTGGACTAGCTGAAGCTATAGAAGGGCGAGGGGATTCTACAGATTTATATGCTGAAGCCGTTTTAGATCAGGCAATTCGTCCTGTAACTGAACCCCAACGGCTTTTCTTAACTGGGGCAACAGGTTTCATCGGAGCTTTTTTATTGTGCGAATTACTGCGAGAGTTCCCTCAAGCCAAGATTTATTGTTTGGTTCGTGCTACTAGTGCTTATGTCGCCAAGCAGAAAATTCGCCAAAACCTAGAGCGCTATTTACTCTGGAATAACGAATTAAACTCCCGGATTCTTCCAGTTGTTGGGGATTTATCACAACCACTTTTCGGGTTAAATGAACAACAGTTTGGCGAATTGACAAGGGAAATTGATGTTATTTATCACAATGGGGCGTTTGTTAATTTAATTTATCCTTATGCTGCACTACGAGCAGTTAATGTTCTGGGAACCCAAGAAATCCTGAGATTAGCAAGTCTTTTCAAAGTCAAACCTGTACATTTCATCTCTAGCTTGGATGTTTTCCAATCACCCACCTATCAGCAAATGAAGGTGATTTTGGAGTCAGACGAACTCGCTGATTGTGAAGGACTCTCTAATGGCTACGCCCAAAGTAAATGGGTGGCGGAGAAGTTGGTGATGACAGCAAAGGAACGCGGCATTCCTGTGTGTATCTACAGATTAGGCACGATTGTAGGGCATAGTCAAACAGGTGCTTCTCCAACCAATGATCTGATATCCAGAATGCTCAAAGGCTTTATCGATCTTAAGAGTGCCCCTGACTTGGATTTGAGTCTCAATTTGACTCCTGTAGATTATGTGAGTAGGGCGATCGCCTACTTGTCAAGACAAAAAGCGTCTGTTGGCAAAGCCTTTCATATAGGAAATCCTCAACCGTTGCCTATGCGCCAGCTAGTGAGGAGTATCAACGATCTCGGTTATTCTGTCCGCTTCATCAGCTATGAACAGTGGCAAACAAACCTGTTAAATAGTAATAACTATCAAGAAGCTGGTTTGAGTCCTGTTGTATCTCTATTTACTGAGAAAATATCTCCCAAACAACAGACTTATTTAGAGACATCCGCACTTGTGTGCCAAACATTCGACTATCAAAACACCTTGAATGGACTGGCAGGTACTTCCATTGCCTGTCCACCAGTCAGTTTAAAATTGGTGAACTACCTTAAAAAAGCGGTGCGTTAGCGAAAAGAGCCATTATCATATTTTACGCTGTCTTACACTGCAGCTATTTTGTTGCAGCACAACTACTAGTAGGCGCAGGCTGCTGCCGCTGTGGACCAGTCTTAGTAGGATCATAACCAACCAGCACCACCTGACCTTTTTCGTTATATA
>NZ_CAWPKW010000248.1:0-3545 GCF_963888615.1 Brasilonema octagenarum UFV-OR1
GAGACAGCAATCGCACTGTGCCATCATCACCACTACTGATAATTGTCTGGTTATCAGTGCTTATTGCTACTAAATTTACAGAACCCTGATGACCCCCGAAGGTAGCGAGTTGGTTGCCCTTGGTATCCCACAACCGCACTGTGCCATCTTGACCACCACTGACAATTGTCTGGTTATTAGTGCTTATTGCTATTGAATTTACAGGACCCTGATGACCCCTGAAGGTAGCGAGTTGGTTGCCCTTGGTATCCCACAACTGCACTGTGCCATCTCTTCCACCACTGACAATTTTTTGATTATCAGTGCTGATTGCTACTGAAAAAACATCAACTTGATGACCTCTGAAGGTAGCGAGTTGTTTGCCCTTGCTATCCCACAACCGCACTGTGCCATCTAAACCACCACTGACAATTCTCTGATTATTAGTGCTTATTGCTACTGACCATATGGTACTCTGATGACCTCTAAAAATATTTTTTTCCACATTATTTTGGACTGCACTGAATAAGCTGTCTTGTACTGATGGGGGTAGTGATTGATTGGGGAAACTAAACAAAGGTGAGCGGCTTTGTCCTACAAGACTAATTGCGGTGACTAAGTTTTGTAAAGGAACAATCGGTAACAAACTTTTTACTGATATGGCAGTTTGTTTTATTCGCTCGATTTCTGCGTTTTGCCATTGATAAGCTGCAAAGCCTGCGATTGTTGTTGTTGTGACAAGACCTGTAACTAGTCCTCCAATTGCAAGCCGTTGTAAACGCTTTCTCTTAATCTCTGCTTGTTGGGAAGCTTCAAAAAATTCCACTTGTAGCAGTGTCATATCATCGCTGGCTCGCTCATAATAATTCTTTAAAAAATCCAAATCTGGAGAACGCCAAAGACTTCCCTCTGGACGATTGTTTTCATCCCAAACCCTTGCTGCCTCATCTAAGCGACGCCCAAAGCGAATATCGCTGCGGCTACTATCTAGCCATTCTTTCATCTGTCCCCAGTTAGCAAATAAGGCTTCGTGAGTAACTTCTGCTGTTTGTGTTCCATTAATGCTAAAAAGAGTAACTAACCGCACACCGGGGCTAGCGAATCTATCAATCACTTTTTTAACATACTCACGTTCATCTTTATAAGAAAGCAAGCTATCAATATTGGCACGGCGACGGGTGTCGCTTGTTCCTTCCCCAAGCTGCACTAACCCCAGAAAGACTCGTTGAGCAATTTTCTTTTCTTGTTTGTTGAGGCTTTGATAAATGCGCTGAGCTTCATCTGCTAATGCTCCACCAACTCCACCAATTTGTTCAAGCGTCTTGACAGGTTCAACACCAATTTTTAGCCCGTCCCAGATGCGGGTTAATGCAAACTGGAGTAGGGGTAATGCTCCTTCCCGCCCTTGTGTGTCCTTTAGTAACA
Source organism: Brasilonema octagenarum UFV-OR1 (assembly GCF_963888615.1). Classification (NCBI taxonomy): domain Bacteria; kingdom Bacillati; phylum Cyanobacteriota; class Cyanophyceae; order Nostocales; family Scytonemataceae; genus Brasilonema; species Brasilonema octagenarum. The sequence goes on from NZ_CAWPKW010000248.1 coordinate 1,405, forward strand.
AACTAACTACAGCATTATCTAATGGATGACCTGCATTTGATGCTGGTTTGGTAATTGCTTGCCGCAATTCCTCTGTACTCATGGCAGGTACAAATACGCCAAGCTCGGCAATGACTTGATTAAGCGCTGGGTGTCGTTGTGTTTCTCCAAGAAAGTCACTACGCAAAGTTATAATAACTGATACACAACCAGAGCGATCGCCTGCGGCATGAATTAAATTCTCAATAAATATTTGGCGCTCATTCGGGTCATTGCAAAGCGAGTAAACTTCTTCAAACTGGTCTATTAACACCACTAACGGCGATACGGCAATCTCTGGTAAGACGTTGGCAATGCGTCTTAAGCCATCATAAATAATAGTATCAGTAGTGTTACTGCTAGTTTGTTTTAATTCTTCTGCAAACTCGCGGGTTTTAGTTACAGGAGTTTGGTCATTAGTCGCAACCCTTGCCAACACTGTTGCTAAAGCTTGAATTGGATGGGTACCAGGGACAAGCACCGCCACTCGCGCTTGACTCTTACCCGGTAAAGGACGACGGGCTAATTCTGGAATTAGACCAGCACGCGCCAGGGAAGATTTACCAGAACCGGATGGTCCCAAAATTGGCAATAAACGTAATGGCGCTTCTAGTTGAGTTGTGTTTTCGTGAAGAGTGCGAAACAGGTTCCAAAGTTTTTCGATTTGTTTTTCCCGCCCAAAATAGCGATCGCCATCAACTTCATGAAATGCAAGTAGTCCTTTGTAAGGATTGGAACCTATTTCTCCTGTGGTAGAAACTTTTTCTTCTTTTAGTTGACGCTCAAGTTGGTACTGATAGATAACAACTCTATTACCATCTCCAGAAATAATTGCACTGCTGATAGCATCTTTTTCAATCCTAATACTGCGATTTTCATCCCTTAACCCGCTATCGCTCATCGATTCTGCCTCAAAATCAATCCACTCCTGTCAAATTCCCAAACCAACGATACTTAGTAGCTTATGCCAGTTCTCTCCTAACCAAGCCGTTGTTTTGGTTAAGTGAGGTTTAAGTTTTTCAACCACAGATGCAAATCCCTCAGCCCTCTTAGCATAATCGAACGCTCGATCCAATGCCTTACCTACCTCATTTTTATCTGGGTTGGGCTTGTTTACCTCGTCCTCGGCATCAGCAAAGGCATTCTCAATTTTGCGACGATCCGGACTTTCCAGCAATGCGATCGCCTCTTGCAGCGCGTTCAGTTCCGCCCGAATATCAACACTTTCAGGCGCGGGTAAACTCACTGGCTGAAATTGTATATTGGCAACGTTGCGATCGCCCGTTTGAACCGCACTACCAGCGACATTACCCCCGATAGAAATTGAGCGGTTTTGTGTCACCTTGTTATCATCACTCCTAGAATCATCCTTAAAAGATTTTCCGGGTATTACGTTCTCTGAATTTGTTGTGATTTCTGTTTGGTTTCGACGCCGTCTTGCTTTGAGTACTGGTGTTAAGTCCTCAGGAATTTCTTGTAAATCAAGGAAAGTACAACCAATTGCAAAACATTCCTCTATGAGTCTGCCAGCACCCAACGCATCATAAAATCCAGTAGCAAATTTAATCGCGGCGACATCCCCTATCGCCCGATTCATACCCACAACATAATCAATGTGTTGGTGGATTGCCTCTGCTTGGTCTTTTGAATAGCAAGTATTAAGTAAAACACATTCTGTCGTGTCTTGAAACAACCCGAATAACCTAGCCAAGGCTTGTGTACTGAGCAGTTGTACTTGTCCAAAATTATTTTCCAAAGCTAAGCCATTGCTACCATCACCATGCCCACAAAAGTGAACGATAGTCGGTTGGTATTCTAACAGCGCACGATGCAGGTCTTCCACTCGTGTCGCCCACCTAGTAACGATTTGATACTCATAGCGATTTTTGGCACGTTGTAGCGCCGTATTTATTTCCCGTACTTCCTCATCCAGTCGTAACCGGGAGGTATTTGCCGGATTGGCAGCCAGAATCAGAATTGTTTTGACATGCGTGTTAGTCATGGAAGAGTTTAGAGCAGACGCTAGGATTTACACTTTGACAGGAGTTATAAAATATCATTACTTAGAAGATCTTGCACCATACTTTTCGTCCGCCAAGAAATAAATTTCTTGGCTCAAAGTC
>NZ_CAWPKW010000249.1:0-50515 GCF_963888615.1 Brasilonema octagenarum UFV-OR1
ACTTGTGTCATTGGAATGACTCACTAGTTCATTTGTTCGCGTTGAAAGGGCTGGCACTGCCCACCCTACAATACTTTTGACTTTTGTTGAGCAGTTCTATTTCATTTGCGTTGGCGTAGCCTGCGCTGTGCGCTTAAAAACAAGGTACATTTGTACATTCTTCTTCCCTGTTAAGCGTTCCCGTTCGGACGTTCGGCGAAGCCTGTTAAGCCTTAAGCGCCTCAACGAGTAATTTCACAACTCCTGCATGGATTGCTATATCAGTATAGTTGTTATCAGTTTTAGCTAGTAATCAAACCACAAGTTACTAGAAAATACCTCAAGAGTTCTTATTTTTCTTAACGTGAATAGCAAGCATTATAGTTCGCAGACTGTATTTTTTGTTGAGATGTAATGGTAGATGCAAAATGGCAGTTGATTTAATTGATAACAATTATGACACGCAAAAATACAGTCCAGTCCTATAAAACTAGCTAACCCATGTAAAGTGCAACACTGAAGGCAAAGACTGCGACTATGACAGGCATCATAGTACTAAACTCTACTTTCCGTGTTGTCAATATTTTTACAAAAGACATAGGAACAATGATGGGCCATAAAACTGTAGTAATGAAAAGTATCACAGTAGACAAAAATTTTTCTTCTGGCGAATAACTAGGGTGACGGAGAAAGAATCTTAACCAATTAATCAAAAAATAGCCAGTCATCAGTAGGTAGTTAATAATAAAAGCCAATTGCACTTTATTCACGGTAGCGACTCCTTTAGTTATCAAAGGTTTAGAAAACATAGTTTAGATTCATTTATGACACCAGTTCATCAGTACAACCAAGAGAATTTTAAAACGGCTGTCTATTGGTGAAGCAGATGCATAAAACTCTTCTAGAATTTAGCTAAATGTTAATCTAACCGTAAAATTTTCCCAATCAGTACATACACTTACTTAATAAAAAATTGAATAAAATAGAAATCTTACGGAGATGTTTTAACCATCTTACTTTTGTGTCTCCACAAATTAGAAAAATTACTGATTTATTATAATTATTTTATCCTTTGTATAGTATAAATGTGAAAATTGACAAAAATATAATTCATATATCAAAAAATAACTTTAAGGAAGCTTCTACCAAGAAACTTTATACTAATTCATAAGTAAAGTCACAGTTTTCAATATCAATACACTTACATCAATACATTTACAGAGATATAAAAATAAAAAAGTATTATTTAAAAGAGTAGTTTGACAATAGTAGACGTTATTTATGTCTTTTTATACCAATATTTCATTATTATAAAATTGAAGATTTCTTGAGATTAATACTACATATCCCAAGAAAAAAGAAACCCTGCGTTATTAATACAACACAGGCAAAGAGAAATTTATGCTACACAAAGACTTGGATAATGGGTCAATAGTGCTTAAGCTAAACCGAAACAGGTGGTGATGGATTATAGTGATTCTGAGGCTGTAACTGAGCAGGTTATGCGTCGCCAATACGATTCCTATACAGATCTACCATCAAAAAACTGGCTTTTATATGCTTATTTGCTTGATTAAAATGAAATAGAGTAGTTTCCACTTCTAAATTTTTCAATTTTTGAATTTTGAGATTGCGTCGCAACGCTGACGCAACGCTAAGCGATTTTGAATTATTTATGGAGTATGCTTTAATCTTGAGAGTTATTCTGTGGAAATAGGTAAGCTATAGCAGCTCCACCAAATAGAGTAAGTAAACTTACTAAAAAGGCTGCAAAGAAATAAGAAAACATAATAATCACCAAATTTCAGTGTTATTAACTAAGGTTTACCTGATAAATTCTGAACCAATCAGTCAGTATTCTTGGCAGAAACCTTAGTGTTGACTACTTTTAAAGTACCAAGTGGATATGACACAGGTATGACCCCACTGTGTCAATAGCTTGTATATTTAGTGCAATAAAATGATTAACCTCATGCTCAATTTAAAGATTGCACTGCTTGAAATCCTACGTCATTAAAAAACTGAAAAATCTCCTACCCCAGCGGGAGAGACAGTTGTCTACCTTTGGTTAACATCAAAGCAGCGCTGGCGAACTCCGGCACTGTTTCCTCGTGACTACTTCTTTTGGAAGTTTATCTATTGATAACATTCTTGCGGTTCTGCCCAACCGACAAATTACAAACTATTTTCTTTTAGGAATCACATATCTTATCCCACCTTTAACACCAACAGTATCACCCTTGTAACGAGGGATAATATGAATACTGGCGTGCATCATATTTTGACCTGCATCTCGATTGATGTTCATTCCCACATTGAAACCATCCGGTTCAAATTCTTTGCCGAGAATTTCTTGCACTCTGTTAACCATAAACCAACAAGCAGATTGCTCTTTAAACGGTAGCTCAAAATAATTACTCACGTGACGTTTTGGAACAACCAGAACATGACCTTTACTCACGGGATAGCCATCAAACATAGCATAAGCAGTTGCTGATTCGGTTAGAATAGTTAAATTTTTATAAGGATTACAAAATATACAATTACAATTATTAGATGTGTTTGCTTGTAAGTTATAATGCATATACTCATAAATTTCGCAAGACTCATCTAAGTAGATGGATTTAAAAGGAAGTTTGACAATGCACTGATATGTAGGTTTTTTGTGGATATAATGTTCTCGAAAGCCTTCTCTTCTTAAATCCCTTCTAACTGCATAATATGCTTTTCCTCCAGGCTTCAATAGGTTCGATATTCTCATGAGAACATCCGCTTGTTCTTCAGGAAATAAAACATTTAAAACATAAAAGCAAATTATTGTGTCAAATTTCTCATGAGGATATTCTGGAAAATAATAAGGATCATAACCGGTAACATCAAATCCTTTTTTTCGCAATAATTTAACATCATTGCCCAAGCCGCAGCCAAAATCTAGGACTTTGACTTTATCTTGAAGTAGATTCTTATCTAACAAAAACTGTGCAGGTACTGATAGATGAATTCTTTCTATTGCTGTAAGGTGGCTGAATAGATTTTTTTGCTTTTTCATGGAAACATAAATTTTCTTTTAATTAAGTAGCCGACATGACGAATTCGTCACCTGAAGGAAAGAATAAAAGATAATAGTTTATTTTTTGCTTCTGGATAGCTACCCTCTGCCCTTTTCAAGCTAGTTTGCACAAATTAACTAGCAAGTATCTTATTTAGAGACACTTGCTAGGAAACAGCAAAGCCCTTGAGTGTGCATGCAACAAGCGCGTTCTGTCGAGGCGATTGGCGTCGCGTTTACCCTCATTGGTAAGAGTATTAGCTATTGTTATACGGTTTTCATTGACATAGTGCTATTTTATACTTTTTAATCCGCAGATGAAACCAGCACTAACACTTATGCTTTATATACTCAAAAGCAGTCGCAAGTAAGGATACTGTTTACAGTAATTTCTTTAGAACAAGCAAATCTAGATTTCTCGCAAGAAAGAATCTATCTCTGTTTTGTGACTCCCAGTGATTCAAACATTTAGTGGCGAAAACTCGTGTCTACTCTTTGGGTAACTTCTCCCAGTTCTACCTTCACCAAGTTATCCCTCGCAGCAATCGTGAGGTAAAGGGAAATCCCACAATCAACCGCCGCCATAACTAACCCCGCTGATAAAGTTTTAGTCCCGCCAGGTAGTCAGCCATAATCTCATGGCTTGCTTCTTGCTGCAAATTGGGGATGAATTAGTGAATTACCAGGGTTATTGACGATCCTAGGCTCATGAAAACATTGCGCTTACCTCATTTATGGCTACGGTAGGCTGCGCGAAGACATAAATAGGATGATCTTTCATACAAAAATTGTGGGGACGACAAGCGATCGCCCCCACACTTCTAGCTAAACCTAGTCAACAGATTTACCTTACTTCTTTTTCATATCCTGAGCCATTTTTCGGTAGTAGTCCATTTGAGGATTGGGACGAGGATTAGAAGTCGCTGGAGTTTCACTGGCTTTTGAAGGCTCAGTTTTAATTGATTGTTGTGTTGTTTCTCGTTTTATACCCTGTATTTGGTCAGCTTCTAGAAAATATCCAGCATCGGAAACCCCAAAAAGCTTACCGAAGACACCAAAGATCTTTCCGATAAAATTAGAGATACTTCCAAAAACAACAGAGAAAAAGCCTCCAATGCGAAGAAAAAAATTTTGAAAAACTTGTTTTAAACTAGACATGGTAGTGTATCCCGTAACTACATACTATTATTTTGACTTACGAGATAGAAATCTGTTGATGTTTAAGGGTATTCAAGCCATCTTTTTTTTTGTAGATGACGTTGTTGCAGCAGCAACTTGGTATAGTAAACTTCTAAATGCACCACTTAAGTATTTTCACACTGATAACGAAATACGAGGAGCGCTCATAGAAGTCGGTAGCATAGATATGTTTTTTCATGTCGCAGATGAAAAAATGCGTCCTGGAAACGCCGGACAAGTAGCATACTGGCGTGTAAACGACTTTTATCAAGCAGTAGATCATGCTCAAAAGCACGGGGCTAAACTTTATCGAGGTCCGTTGACAATTGAGGAGAACCAAGCTATTTGTCAGATGTGGGATCCGTTTGGCAATCTTTTTGGTATGCAAGGTTTGATATTGGTGTAACCCAAACCTATGTGTTGAATTGATGCAAGCAAAACAAGTGGGAAATTGTCTGGGTGGGTTGACAAACCAAGTTTAAACCAAGTCGAAGATATCAACACTGGATAACACAAAGTTTGTCAATTTCCCCTCTGGTGGATTTTTAGTCTTCATCAAGAGCGGGGAAAGCTTCCTCAAACCGCCACAACTCATTTTTATTTTGAATGAACCAAGTACGGGTCTTTGGAGTTAATTTGCTCCAAATTTCTTCGATGGGTACGTGGGGAGATGAATACTGATACTCTTGACCTAGCGCTTTCAAATTTGGCGCAACATCATCAGGAATACCGAAATCTTTCCAGTCAATTTCTGTGTATATTCCAGATACTCCCTTAGCAGGATCGGAAATTAACTGGGCAGCCCTAATTAAGTCAGCAAAGTGTACTGGCTTGAGGTTATTTATCTCTTGAATTTCGAGTGATTCGTTATCTTTTTGAGACATCGTCACTAACGTTGGTGAAAAGTAAGTTGTTCATTGGACTTACCGCCAGAGATATTCACCTCGATGTCTCTAGTTTAGCGCAAAGCATCAGATGAAATAATAATTAATTTGGTCAGTTATCATTTTCAATCAGAACTGTAACTGCAGCCACAGCTATCAACATTTCGTCATTTTTATCATTGAGCGCTGGAATTGCTTTACCCTGAACGACCATTCCACCAGACTCAACTGTGAGAGTTTTGCGACCGAAAGGCAATACAGCCAAAACCTCGTCTTCTCGTACTTGTTCTGGGTAAGGGACAGCTACCTTGACCTCAACTATCATCTCATTTGGATCATTCAAACCGGCAACTTCCCAAACACCGGGTAAAGCATTGTGTGCGATCGCATTTCTCACAGCCCTAGCTGCTGCAACTGTGGGTTCCTGTCCATGCTGATCCACTCCCATCCCCATTTCAATAATTAAGCGTTTGCGTGCCACAGTCACCTCTGTTTGTAAAGTTTTTTTCTTCAATTCAGCCTACAAGATTTTTTGATTCATGTTTTGCAGTAAGTGGAAACAGGGAGGAAGTTTATGCTGGTTCATTCCACACATTGCTGAATTTGTACAAATCTTTTATCGTTCTATCTCCACCTTTACCAAGAACCAGTTCTCAATATATTTTAGGATTCGTGCTTTATTATACTACATTTTTATGAAAGTCTGAGTAATAAGCAAGTGCAATAAGAGGCGATAGTTTCTCTACGAGACGCTGCGCTTACGCGCTCTGGATTGTGGCAGATCGCATTGGCAAAGGCAAGAGATAGACTGGTAAACTGGTAGATAGTAACCTATCGGTACTATACTGATATAACAGAGCTGCCTTTTGTGCTTTCACTGAACTTGAGTTTCCTGTTTTTAGCAGAAATAAGCGATGACTATAAAAAGGTATACTAGATAACAAAATCGCAAAAAATCCTGAGTTTCTTACGCGAATAGTTAAAATTATGTGCTTGCAATATTGTAATTGTAACTATTGGGATAAATTGTCTCTATTTAGATCATAATAGAGATTTATAAATGACTTTTCTACCCAATTAGCCAAGCCCGGATAGGCATTTCGTAAATCATACCATGTCCCATGATTCTTTGTACCATATCCGAACAAGAACTGTCATAACTTCTATTTCTGAGCGACCCATTCACCAAATACCATTTATTACCCATTCACCCAATGGTACTGGTATAGTTCACAGAGTTCTGCCTGTTTTGTTAGCAAAAGTTGACTCACTACCAGATGGCTTAGAAGCGATCATTGCCACAAGCGATCTACAGGGAGTTGACCCAGTCAATTACCGCCTTCTGGGTCATCTTGTCAGTGAAGAACTAGAAAAGTTGGCAGAGTTAGGAAAAATTCCATCTCCACAAAGAACGGGCGTTATTTTAGCCGGAGACCTTTACGCAAAAATAGATAAGCGTGGTGGTGTAGGAGATGTTCGTGAAGTTTGGCAAGCTTTTAGTCGTCGTTTTCGTTGGGTTGCTGGGGTAGGAGGAAACCACGACAATATTGGCAAAACTCCACAAGAAATCCAAGCATTTCAAAATGGGCAAGGTATACATTATTTAGATGGCGACCTCACTTGTCTAGATGGAATTCGCATTGCTGGAATTTCAGGGATTATTGGTAAAAAAACTAAGCCTTTGCGTCGTCCTGAAGAAGATTTTCGAGAACTTATACACGAACTTCTTGACGAGTCACCAGACATTTTAATTCTGCACGAAGGCCCCAACGATGCAGAAGCCAAATTGATAGGGAATCAGTCAATTCGTACTGAACTAACTACAGGAAGTAATTTATTAGTTATTTGTGGTCATTCGCACTGGAGAGTGCCAATGACAACTATGCCTAAAGGAGTGCAAGTGCTAAATGTAGACACTCGGGTTGTTGTCATGACAAAGATGAAGTCCTAGAGTTCAAGCACTTAGAAAGTCATCCCACAAGTTTAATCGCTGTTCACGGTTGAGACAGAAATCCGCGTGACAACAATTCCTGTAGTGATTTTAGCAATACGTATCCAAGCAAATATAGCAGTCGCCAACTCTATTAGGACATATAGCAGCTAACGCTTAACGCTTAACAGGGTTGAAAGTCTCGTGATGTCCGTATTTTCTGATTACTTCATGTCCTAATCTACCTGGCAACAGCTATAAGTATAAATTTTTATGCAAGATACCTGGAATCCAAACTTCTATGAAAAATTTCAAACACAAAGAAGTCGTCCATTGCGGAGACGCTACGCGTTCGCGTTGCGTGCCCGGAGGGCATATTTTGAATTTTGAATTGGTATTACCTTGACATCCTCACCGCACTTTTAGGGCGGTGATTCCTCACCGCGTCAGCAACCCACTAAAAGCAGGAAAACTGATCGCTGAATGGGGTTGACACTTCGTTGAGATGCGCTGGCAAGCCAGTCTTACCTTCTCTCCATGCCCGTTTTAAGTCTCGGAATGCCCTTCCGCGACTAACCGACTACAAATCAAATCTTGACTTTTTCCTCTGGGGTGGATTTATGCTTACTACCATTGCCCGTTGGTTTTTCTCTACGCCTGCTCTCATCTTAGCTGTTTCAACGCGTCTTGAGCCTAGAGGGGGATTTGTTAACTCCAAACATATTCTACCACAAACAAAGCCGTCCTAGAAGGACGGGGCTTGTATCCCATTCTTTTGGGTCACCAGAAGCAGTCATAGAATGGTATCGCGGGACGTTGCTCACAACATACCAGCAGCGGCTAGATGGTGAGACTTACGAGCGATTTGTGAAACGGTATACGCAGAAGTTAATCAAGTACTTGGGTGAGGAGCGTCCGTTCTTGTTTGCGTATAAACGTATTTTAATGTGGGGGCGCTTAAGCAATTGAACACTAGGTTGTAGAGACCGACCTCAGCTTACCTGCAACATCACGAGCAGCGTTTTGTCCAGCGCGAATAGCACCTTCAATGTAGTTAGCCCAAATACTAGAGCGTTCCGTACCAGCCCAATGAATCCGACCGACTGGACTATTGAGAGCAGAACCAGCGCTAGTGAGTAAACCAGGTGGTAATGCTGAAATGCATCCACTTGTCCAAGGTTGATTATTCCAATCAAATTCCACCCACTCTAATGGTTGTTGTGCTGCTTGTCCAAAAGTTTCTCCCAGAAATGCAAGGCATAACTCTTGGCGTTTTGACTCAGGTAACGTTGCGTAATCGGGAGCTAACAATCCAACAATCACACCTCTAGTTGCATCTTCCGGCGAGATATCAATCACCTCAATTTTGCTATCGATACTGAGAAAGTGACCACTGATTATTTGACCTTGCCACCAAGGTTTTTCATAGATAGCATGAAATTTAATCCAACTCATCGTCTCCCACTGTGTAATCAATTGACGGTGAATTGGGGGAAGAGGGGGGTGAAATTGGATACGAGCAACAGTCTTGGGCATCATCGCCACAATTACTTGTTGAGCATACACAACCCCACGTTCACAAATAAGTTGAACTAGGGAGTGATCATAACCCGATATTTCAGTCACACAAGCATTGAGTAAGACCCGTTCCCCTAAGCGTTCTACAATATTTAAGCAAATCTGTTGTGTTCCGCCTACAAAGGAAAAATCCTCAGCAGTCTCTAACAAATCATTGAATCCTGCTGTATGAACAAAATGAAGCATCCATAATAGCGAAACTTTGTTTGGATCGCCACTGAGGATTTGCCGCACACACCCCTCGAACCAAGCCCGTGCTTCATCAGTCGTTGTGTTCTGCTCAATCCAAGCCCCCATTGTCATAGAGTCTAATATGTTTGCATTAGGAGCTTGCCAAGGGGTTTCTAGTGGAACAGTACGGCACAAAGCCTCAAATGTTGTCATCGCCTGAGCGAAATCTTTTTGAGCTATGTCCGATTCAGACGTTGGAGATGCATCTAGCATAGTCCATTTTTGACGGAAACCATACAATGTCTGACCTTCAAGCTTTCCTTTCTTGATATAAACTCCCATTTCTTGTGCCAGATTCAGCAACGCTGTTTGGGTAGGACCAGCCCAAGTCCCACCTTGTTCAACGTAACCCCCTGACACCAGCGGATGATTGAGAGTTCGTCCTCCTACTCGTGAATTGGCTTCCAGTACAAGCAGCGATTCGATACCTAAGTTGTGCAATTCCCAGGCTGCACTCAGACCAGAAATGCCTGCACCCACAATAGCAACTTCTACGTGAGAACTCATGGTGATAAACTTTATTTATGCAATATAGTTGATTTATACTACATAGTTGCAACTTTACTTTGTTCTAAGTCATTTGTAATGTTACAAAGTGCACCTAGACTTTTTAAGTTTTGACTATAGCCGTCATAACTGCTGAGCCACAAAGAATTAGCGCCGCGAAACGATAGCTTCCAGCAAAGCCCGCAACAACTGCCTCAGGTGGAGCTACAGCGACATCTGTACCTGGAGCCAAATTTGCAATCAATCCTCCAAAAACAGTCCCTATGACACAGACTCCTACGTTAACCCCCAAAGTACGCGATAAAGACAGTAACCCAGACGCAATTCCCAAACGCTCCCGAGGTACTGATCCCATGACAGTACTATCATTAGGCGAGCGGAACAAACCTAACCCAGTGCCAAAGATAAAGTAGCGCAGTATATAGTCTTGTTCAGTAGTTTGAGCATTTAAGGTACTAATAGCCAGACAGCCACCAATCATCACTCCTAACCCAATTAAGCCAATTTAGCGAGAACCAAATTTATCTGAGAGTGTACCTGCTAGTGGGGCAATCAACCCACTGACAACAGGCGACACCGCCAGCAATAACCCCACTTTTGAGGTTGGATAGTGCTTGACTTGCCCTAGAAAGAATGGGGTTATCAGCAGTCCACCAGTCAGGACAATGAATACTAAAGTGCCGTTTAGCAAACCCACACTCAGGCGAGGATTGCTAAACATATCCAACTTTATCAGTGGTTCCTCCAAACGAGCTTCAACTGCTAGAAAACTGACTAGTGCGATCGCCCCAACCAATAGTAACCACAATGCACGACCACTTGTAAAGCCCTCGCTTTGCCCAAAAGTCATACCCAGGGCAAAACTGCTGAGTGTCACCAGCGCTAACAAAGCACCGAGCAAGTCGAAGCGTTGTTTTTCCTGTTTGCGCTCAGTTGTAGGTACCACCCACATCACAAGCAAACTAGCTACTACGCCCAGTGGAACATTAATTAAGAATAGAATACGCCAGTCAAACCACCCCAGAAGCAGTCCGCCTACTGAAGGACCAAGGGCGATACCAAGGGAAACGACACTACCGATAATCCCAACAGCTCGTCCCCGCTGTGAAGAAGGAAAAACTTCTGTAATGATTGCTAAACCAAGTCCAGAGATAAACACACCACCAAGTCCCTGAAGTGCTCGAAAAGCAATCAACCAGTGAATGCTAGATGCAACTCCACACAACAGAGAACTCAAGGTAAACACAATAAGTCCCCCCAAGTAGAGATATTTTTTACCCCATATATCTCCTAGGCGAGTCGCTCCCAAGACTAAGCTGGAACTGATGAGTTGGTAGCCTAACACAGCCCACTGCGCCTCAGGAAAACTGCTTTGAAAATACTGAACTAAGGTAGGCAAAGCCACGTTAATAATGCCTACGTCGAGAGTGGACATGAACACCCCAAGACCGACACCGAGCATTACCAACCATCTTTGGGAGGCAGTTTGAGTCTGGGGTTTTGCTTGCAAGTCTGGCACTCTTGAGGCTCCTTATTCTCTAACTTTACGCTTGTTAATTATTTGTATACGTAACATTATCTAGTGCTACGACACAAAAAAGCCTCTCATACGAGAGGCTAAAACAGAGCAGTCAATAAAAAGTATTAAACTACACTAGGAAAAGTACAGCAATTGCTCCTCCTACAGCAGAGAATATTCCGGAAACAAGTGCTGTAGTAAATAGCCACCAAGCGGCTGATGCTGCTGCTTTGCGTGTTTCTTCGGCTTGACGCTGTGCTTGAATTTTCACTTCTTCTAAGCGCCGTTGTGCTTCCTGCTGGATGCGTTCTGCCCGTTGCAGTACGTTATTTCGTGCCCGTTCAACTTGGTCGATAATCCGGTTGGCGTCTTCCTCTGAGATATCCTCACGAGAACTCATAACTGCTACTAAAGTCTCGCGGTTGAAAGAAGAGAGGCGATCGCGCAATGCATCAAACCCTGCTTGTGGGTCATCAAACAATGTGCGAACTTCCCGCTTAATGTCATCGTAATTGAGTTCCTCGCGCTCTAAAGAGTTGAGGTAGTTGCGAATGCGGCCAAAAACTCCATCAACCACATCTTGAATGCCCCGCTGGATATTCCGCACTTGTTCCACGAACTGCTCACGCACTGATATCATCGAATCTGCAATTCGTGCGGCTTCCTCATCACTCAAGTCTTCCCGCAGTTTTAGCAGAGTGATAATAGTGGAACGGTCAAACTGAGATAGGCGATCGCCCAGACTTTCAATTCCCACTTGTGGATCACGCAGCAACAGAGAAAGGTCGCGTTTGATACCTTCTGGGTTAAGTTCGTCTTTGCCACTCCTCCGTAAATACTCTTCCAAATATGTTTGGAAATTTTGTACTGTTTGCTGAGTTCTGGTGGCGAGGCGACGGGGTGTACGCACAATGTCACGAATCGAAGTTTGCATCGAATCGATGACTTGATTAACTTGCTCTTCACTCAAGTCCTGACGTTGACTGAGCAACTGGACTAAGGTATCTCTATCAACCTGTGACAAGCGACGGCGGAGTGCGACAGCACCTTCTCTTGGATTTTGGAACAGTGTATTCAAATCCCGCTGAATTCCTTCAGGATTCAGTTCTTGTTTGCCAGTATTTCGCAGGTAGTCTGCTATTGTTGTGCTTACAGAATCGTACTGCTCCTTAGCTTTATCTGCTACGATTTTTGGTGCATGGCGAATATTACTCCAGTTTTCCTCAACAGTGTTGAGGATTTGATTGGCTTGGTCTTCACTTAAATCTTTCCGCTGACTCAGTAATTGTACTAAAGTATCACGATCAAAACGAGATAAGCGTGCCCTAATTGCACCCACTCCTGCTTGTGGATCATCTAAAAGTGTTTTCAGATCAGCGCGGATGGCGTCGGGATTGAGTTCGTCTTTACCTGTGTTGCGCAGATAAGATTGTAAATTTATCCACAGTGACTCAGCTTGATACTGCGCTTGTTCTGCAAGTCCTTGGGATTCGACTAAGACTTGATTACGCTGTTCTTCCAACTCATCAAGGATTGTATCTGCTTCTTCAGGATAAATATCATTGCGCTCTAGCAGAATTTCCCGCATTTCTTGACGGTCAAACTGAGCAAGTCGCCGAGAAAGAGTTTCGTAATCTGCGTCTGAATCTTCCAACAGGGGTTTGAAATCCCGCTGAATCCCTTCTGCTGTTAAGTCTGACTTAGGTGTAACGAGTAGATAGCTTTCGACTCGGCGTTGCAAGTCTTGTACTATTTCTTTTTCTTCCTCTGCAATCACTGCAATTAGCACGTCTTTGCGGATCAGTTCCAACTGATTTGCAATGCGCTCAATTTCTGCTTGAGTTAGCAGCCCCCTAGTTTTGAGAATACTGACAAAATAACTCCGAGAAAGTCCCTCTAACTCTTGCCGTACTGTTCCAGGATCAGCGGCTGGGTCGTAAAGAACGTCGCGAAATTCTTGGGCAGCTTTTTCAGAACTCAGTTGCCAAGCATATGTGTTGAGTAAGTAGTTTTCTACATCCGTACGAATGGGGCTGTAAGCTTGTTTTGGCACGGGAAGACCCAACTTATCTGCCTGTTCGGTGACTTTATCTTTGGCATTTGTGACAGCACCAAGGATTTTTTCAACATCCAAGTCTGACAAATCAGTTCGCCCCAACACAATACCACTCAATGCGGATACTGCTTGCTGAATTGTCTGCTGAACAGGACCTGGAGTTGTTCCTTTTTGGTCACCTTGTTTTCCAGAACGCATTTCTACCATCAGCTGATCCAGCTTGGCATTGAGTTCATCATTCTTAGTTTGTCCGGGTGGCAATGATTTGAGATAATTCATCAACTCTGCCAAGCGGTCTTGCTTTGGTTGTTGTTGACCCACTACCTGTTGCCAAACGCCATATAGTGTGTCGGCAATACGGTTGACTTCTCGCTTTGAAAGGTCAGTGCGACTACTGATTAAATCAAGAAACTTCTGGCGGTCTATGTTGCTTAAATCTCCACTTCCGGCGATCGCCTTGAGTTGGGGATCATTCAGTAACTTTTCAAATTCACCCCGAATCTTGGATATATCCAGTTCTGGTGGACGGACCATTTCTAAGTAATCTTCTACTTTGTCTCGCAGCGTTCCAGGGTCTACAGCAGTGCCAATTTCCCTACGTACAGCTGCGGCTGCTGCTTCTGCTGTTGCTACTACTTGGTTATTAATAGCTTTGGCTCCCAACGCAGCGGTCGCTGTCCCCATAATCGCCTGTAAGCCTGAGGTTGCTGAGTTGACCAACGAACCAACTAAAGAACCCACTGTGGTTGAACTCACCCACACTAGCAGTAAGAAGTACGCTCCCCAAATCACCAACCCTAGAATTGCTCCCTGCACTGGAGACCAACCTGTAAAAAAACTCAGTCTTACCGCTAAAAAACAAGCAATGGCAAGCGCAATAGTCACAGTGATTACTGTCCACAGTCCAACTGCTGTGCCTATTTTGCGAATAGTTCCGCCTAAACTCCCAACTTCTCCATTCTCTCCATCTGAATCAGATGAACGACCTAAGTAGGAAATACCCGCAGCAACGGAGAGGTTGGTCAGAACTAATTGCAGGGCAAAAGCCAGGATCACACCAGAGATTAAAGCGAAAAAAGAGTGTGGTCCTAATCCAGAAGCATATGTCTGGTTAGCATTTGTTGACTGGTTATCTACTGGCGCTTGTGCCACCCAAAACAGTGACTTGTACAATGCCAGCATGATGTGCGTACTCTGAAACATCTAACATCCTTCCTATGTAGCTCAAATCAGTGGGGATCAAAAGTTAAGTGATAGTAAATATTGTATCTGTTATAATACCCAACTCCTGAGCTTAGAATGCTGCAATTCTAGTACTTTTGGCATCTCTCCAAAGTTTGAAAGTTTGCTACAGCGTGGGACAGAAGTTTTTCTACTTAATGACTTAATAACTCAAGGAACTAAAGTATCTTTTTTTACTTGCCAGGAAAAATCAAACATCCTACACTTTCTTCTCAAAGTTTTTCTCTTTTGTGTATGATTTTTTCAATTTATTAGAAACGGTTTTGTTTTTCGTGGGCTACCACAAATTGATGAAGTAAAATTCAGTTTTTTGTTGGCGTTGTTACATTTATTTACAAATATCTTTTTTTGCATCCTCTTGAGGTGGATTTTTCCCAGAAAATACTGTTGTGATAATCCTCCACAAGAGGTGCTGATAGTTTGTACCCAATGACAGAAAGCAACAGAGTTGTGAATAGCTACATTTAAGTTCAGAAACAAATTGAACTTGAATGAGGGAAAAATGCAATCTCGTCCTAGCACTGATTTACCACCAATTGCTACAGAATATAACGGCAAAGACCGCAATGCTTTTGTGTTTGGTTTGAATCCTCAAGCGGAGCTGTGGAATGGTCGTTTGGCAATGATTGGTTTTCTTGCTTATCTACTTTGGGATTTAGCTGGTTACAGCGTCCTGCGCAATGTTCTCCACTTGATTAGTTACTAGTTATAAATTTTGGCTAGACGTAGAATTTTACGTCTATTAATCAAATATCAACTGAATTTTAGAGGAAAAAACAATGCAAACTCCTGAAACTCGCCCTTCTACCGATGTACCAGCTGTTGCTAAAGCTTACAACGGTGTAGACCGTAACGCTTTTGTATTTGGTTTAAACCCCCAAGCGGAACTGTGGAATGGTCGTTTAGCAATGATTGGTTTTCTTGCCTATCTAGTTTGGGACTTGGCTGGCTACAGTGTTCTGCGTGATGTTCTGCACTTCATCGGGTACTAGTCAGAAATTTTGTACAGACGTAGTATCTACAGCAGTCTTAAATCATTCGTGAGAAATAAAGTCTCCGACTTGTTGTGAAAAGTCGGAGACTTTGTTTTTCTATTCTCACAGCTTTTGAACAGATTGGTATAGCTCCGTTTTACATACTCAAATATAGGCAGACTACTACACACGGCTTTAAGCAACTCTACTTTTAGCATTTGCACGCTTGAATAGTAGAGTTATTCGCCGATGCTGTACTACCAGACACCCCTATCCCTCCAGAATTAGTTAGTTAATTTGGGATTACTTTTAGTTTTAGATTAAGCAGAGCTTAATCTTTATGATGATAGTTCAATTAGTCCGCAGGAGTTTTGAATAATTTATTAATAATTTTTATATATAATTAAGAGTCCTTAGCTGGTCTTATCACAATTTTCTGAGACTCGTGAGTAGTTGCCAAAGGCTACTCCCCTCCCACTACAAGATTACCTATAATGATAAGTAGGGTGTATTGTCAAAAAATGTATGGTTACTCGAACTCATCTGTTAAGCGATTGCCTACGGCAGAGCTACGCTTAACGCCTACTGGACTTAGAACGGTGGAAGAGTCTGTATTATAAGCATCAACAGCAATATATACGTCAAAGACTGTTAGCAATTAAATACTTATACGAAGGTAAAAGTAGAAAAGAAATCTCAGAGTTATTGGGATGCACGTATAAAACTCTAACAAGCTGGATAGATAAATTTTTAAGTGGTGGTTTAATAGGGTTAATCCAACCAATAACTCATAATTTACCTGGTAGACTTAGCACAAGTCAAAGAGAAGAATTAAAAAAATGTTGCTCGAACAAAAACCGATAGATTACGGTGTGGATAGAAATATATGGACGGCTAAAATTATTTGTCACGTTATCAAACAAAGATGGGCAGTCGAGTTAAAAGATAGTCGAATTTATCAGATATTGAATGAGCTACATCTTTCACATCAAAAAGCACATAGGGATTATGCGAACGCTGATGCAACAAAGCAATCAGAATTTATATCATGTTTAAAAAAAACTTGAAAATATAGACGAGAGAGAAAAAATAACTTTTTTTGATGAGTTTGTAGTTTATGATCGTCCTAGTACATTTTATGCCTGGGCAGAGAAAAATACTCGTCCACAAGTTCCAAGTAATGAGCGTAATCGCCGTCACAAATTAAATGGGATGCTTTGCGTAGATGCCATAACTGGAGAAGAATATCTGAAATTAAAAGAACGTTCTAAAACTGATAGCGAAGCGTGGCGGAACGCCATAGATGTATCAAGCTATTTTACTGAGTTCGTTAATGATTGTCTGAAAAGTGGAGTGAAATATTTAACGATTATTTTAGATAATAACTCGACACACAAACAAAAAATGCGCTCTCAATTAGTTACTAACTTATCTGAATTGGGAATTCAAGAACAAATTGAGATTGAGTTTATTTATACTCCTCCTTATTCTCCGGATTTTAATCTAGCCGAATATATTATTCATCTTTTAAGGCTTGAAGTCTTACATCATCAACCTGTAGATACAACAATACAACTTGTTCAACAAAAACTAGAAAATTTCCTGATGATTAAACATGTTCAAACCCCTGAGCAAATTCAAAATACTATTGAACACATTTACCGCTTAATTTAGGTAATCTTCTGGTGGGAGGGGAGTAAGATGTTTGCTTTTGAGCAATTTATTCTGTTGATACTCAAAAGCTATATCCTCAGAATAGTTAATAAGATTTGTTTATAAATCAGTAGTTGCTTATTACTAATTTTCCTAGTATAGTGATTATGCTAGTTAAGAATATATATCAATAAGTTTTCTAGCCGAGGTCAATAGACGAATAGCAACCAGCTAACAATTCCACAAAGTAAACGATTTTCTCCTCTGACTTAGCCCAAAAAGATACAAGCTAACAGGAGCATCTACTTCCAACAAACCATAACCGCTGTACAAAAGACGGGTACAGCGGTTTTACTTTATGAATTTGAGTGCGTTTATATTGAAGCTTTACAAAGAAATAGTATTATGGATACGCACTCGTATTCGCTTCGGTTGCTGGGACGGTTATTTAATCGGACATGATATCACATTATCCGAAGGGGACAATATTAGGTATACCTAGTACTGAACAAGGAAAGTTAGAACCAAGCTGTTGAACTATCGGATGATTAACGGAATTACAGCCAAGTAGTAGTAAATTTGCATCTTCTGATTTAACAACTTTCCTAAGTTCCTTGCCTATAGAACCAAAGCGAAGATGAGCTTTAAAAGAACTTCTCCATTCTACAGCGAGAATACTTGCTTGGCGAAGAATACAATCTGCTTGTGTAAATTTATCTATCAAGATTTCTTGGCAATAGCCTGCTTTATCCTGCATTTTTGGTTGAGTTATCACACCTGTGTCAAACGCAAGTGAGGAAAAGCTAGTTGAACAGTGTGGTGGATTTGGTTCCGTAACATGCTGATTGGGAAATTTCTCTATTTGTAAAACATCTTCAGGATGAGTTTTATGATTTTGCTCGATCACATAGACGACTTGAACTGTTACTTGCGCCTTTGTGGCTAAACGTGTTTGATGAGCTATTAATAAGGCAATATCTAAGGCGGTATGACTATTCGGAGAACTGTTATAACCAACGATTAAGTTAATTGATTTTGCTGATTGCTCCTGTGCAGAAAAAGCTGTTTCTGGGACGGAGAGAAGTACCATTTGATCAATTAAATCGTCTCTTGCGATCGCGTTTTGCAGACGCACCAAGATGGGTTTAAGATTCATAACTTTCTAACCACGCTAAAGAAAAATTTACAAAGAAAATAACTCGTTTGTCGTTAGTAACCCGTTATTGCCTAGAGAATGATGAATGGCAAATTATGAATTACAATTTTTTAAACTACTCGTCTTGGGTAAAATACCGATCTAGAAAGTTGAGCGCATAGTTGCGGAGTTCATAGTATTCTTGTGAGTTCCTCATAGCATTGCGATCGCGTGGATGAGGAAACGGTACTTCCAGTATCTCCCCAATATTAGCTGCTGGTCCATTCGTCATCAGAACAATGCGATCTGACATATAAATAGCCTCATCCACATCATGAGTAACCATCATCACTGCTTGTCGGTGATGTTCCCAAATATCTAATACTTGTCGCTGCAATTTTCCGCGAGTTAGTGCATCTAAGGCTCCAAAAGGTTCATCCATCAGCAACATTTTTGGGCGAATTGCCAATGCTCTGGCAATACCCACCCGCTGCTTCATACCACCAGAAATTTCATCAGGATATTTATCTGCTGCTGCTGTTAAATTTACCATTGCCAGGTGTTGGTTCACAATGCTAATTTTTTCCGAACGATTAGCATCTTTTAGCACTTCGTCTACAGCAAGCCGGATATTTTCCCGCACAGTTAACCAAGGTAAGAGCGAATAGTGTTGAAACACCATCATACGCTCTGCTCCTGGTTTATGAATTTCTTTGCCATCTAACCGTACCGAGCCAGAAGTCGCTTTTTCTAATCCTGCTACAATTTTCAAAAGTGTAGATTTTCCGCACCCAGAGTGACCAATTATAGAGATATATTCATCTTCGGCTATTGTTAAATTAACGTTATCTAAAACAACAAATCGATTGCCATCAGGTGTTGGATATGATTTATATAGATTTTCAATTTCTAAAAATCCAGTGTGCGGTACAGGCTTATCATAAGCATCTTTCGAGAAAAAGGTAGATTTCATTTAACACTCCTATAAGACTCTATTTATGAATTATTTAAAAATGACATGAGTTCTTTGTAAATAACAAAGGACTAATTGCAAAGTACAGTCAATACAATCTAATTGATCTAACTCAATTGATTAAGACAGAAAAAAAGATTTAGGAGCGTTAGCTCTTATTTGAAAACTCTTAAGATACCCCACTGGATCACTGGGGTCAAAAGCTTTTTTGTCGATAAATAGTTCAGCTTGCTCTACCTTGTAATCTTCTTTTGGACATTCAATTCCCATTTCAGCAGCAATTTCTCGATATAAGTCAGTTCGCCAACCTTTACGCGCTACTTCTTCAGCATTTTTGGGAATTTCTTTAATTTGTCCCCAGCGAGCCGACTGAGTCATTAGCCAAAGACTCTGAGATTGCCAGAGAAATGTTGAATGGTCATTTGGTGTTTTAACAAGATTAGCAGGTTTTTCAAAGAAAATTGTTGTTTCAGGAGCTTTCCAAACTCGTTTTTTATCATCAAAACCACCATAATTGTAGTTACCGACAATAGCCGCTTCTGTTAATTTGAGTTTTGCTCCCGTATACGATTTACTCGTGAGAATTTTAGCGACTTCCTCCCGGTTTTTTGTGTCACTACAATACCGACAAGCTTCTATCATTGCTTTAACCAAAGAGCGATAAGTTTTGGGATTATCTTTGATGAAAGACTCCATGACACCTAAAAGTCTATCTGGGTGTCCTTGCCAAATTTCTCTCCCTTGAGCGAAGGTGAAGCCAATTCCTTCATTACCAGTAATTGCTCGTGAATTCCACGGTTCAGCCACCATGTAGCCTTGCATCGCCCCAATTCTCATATTCACCACCATCTGTGGAGGCGGGACAATGATAATGCGAAATTCTTCATCAGGAGCAACTCCAGCGGCTGCTGCTAAGTAGCGGACAAAGTATTCATAAATAGCCGAACTCAGCACCACAGCCCAAACTCGTTTTTCAGCTGGTAATTTTTCAAAATAATTGCGAAAATCTCGTCCAAACTCTTCTAAATTGCCGTTATAGTCTCGCCAAGGACGCACCCCAGACTCCCACATTGCTTTATTCATCGTCATCGCATTACCATGACGGTGAATTGTCATCGCTGCACACAGGGGGGCATGACGTGCGCCTTCTGCACCAGTTCTGGCGTTGATCACTGCACCACTCACAACTGGTGAAGCATCAAGGCGTCCAAAAATAATACCATCACGAGACGTCGCCCAGCTTGCTTCACGGCTGAGGGTGACGTTTAAACCATACTTGCGGAAAAACCCTTTCTCCCAGGCTATAGCAAAGGGGGCGCAGTCATTCACCGGTACGTATCCCACTGTAATATTAGGTTTTTCTAGTGTCTTGGGATCTACGACTGGTTCCACCGCCGACGCCGCTTGTGACAGTCCTTTAGGGGCACGATTAGCATTAATGGCACAAGAAGAAAGTCCAGTTGCAAATGCTGTAGCGCCTAGCCCTGTGATAAAGTCTCGTCGCTTCCAGTTATTTGTGTTATCGTCGCTCATGAACAACCTCCTGCGGCGAAATGACTCAGAATATTAACTAGGGACAAAAGTTCTTGTTTGGACTGTCAGATATTTGATTCGTGTATACAAATAGCAGGTAGGCTGCTTGTTATACAGTCAGCTTGTTCTTGAAATTTTAAATAGCTTATCTGTCTGACCCCACACAATTCATTAGCTATTGAAAAAGGTCAGATTTCATCAAAGGTAATAATATGGTGGTGCGATAATGCAGTGGAACGCACCATATATAATCAATGACTGACCGCTGATGAAAACCTAATTTGAAGTTACCGGGCGACGAGTGACAAAAGCTTGTATTCTGCCTATGGCATAATCAAGCAACAGTCCTGTTAAGCCAATCACTAGAACAGCAAGAAAAACGGAATTGAGGTTCAAGCGACTCCACTCATCCCAGACAAAAAAGCCAATTCCAACACCACCTGTGAGCATTTCTACTGCAACGATAACTAACCAGGCAATGCCTATACTAATTCGTAAACCTGTAAAAATGTATGGTAAACTTGCAGGCCAAATGATTTTTGTAATTCTTCGCCAAGCGGGCATTTCTAGAACTCGTGCTACATCTATATAGTCTTTGGAAACACTGGAAACTCCCAAAGCAGTGTTAATAATTGTTGGCCACAGAGAAGTAATGAAAATCACAAAGATTGCCGATGGATCTGCCAAATTAAAGATTGCTAGAGCAATAGGAAGCCATGCTAGAGGTGATACTGGCTTGAAGATTTGGATAACGGGATTGAGAATCATCATTGCCGTTCTTGACATCCCGATGAGAAAACCAACAGGAATAGCTACTAAAGCACCTAGAGTAAAACCTAATAAAACCCGACGAATACTCGCGATTAATAGCCAGCCAATACCTAAGTTACCTGGTCCTCTTTGAAAAAATGGGTTCAGGATGTAATCTAAATTTGCTGCTAATGCTTCAGGTGGCGTGGGCATTAACTCATGATTGGCAAGGGCAATAATCCACCAGACAACAATAACGCCCAAAAAACCAACCAAAGGTAGCAAGAAAGCGTCCCGTACAATAACGGGTTTAGCGCGTTTCCAAGCTGTTCGACTAGCAACCGCCAAAATGGCAGCTACGTTTAGTTGTAACACCATTGATGACCTCAACAGACTTCACGCAGGTACAATTAGTCCGAGCAGTACCAGCCAAGGATACTGATGAGATCACAACATTACAATCATGCTGTCTCTTCAGTCTCCTCTCATTGCCTACGAAGTTAGCTGACGGGCTAGGGTTGAGAGATACCCCTCTGATAGAAGGAAAAAACAACAAGTGAAAAGATACATCTACTGTTTGTTTCTTCTAGTAAGATACGCCCCATACTTTGGTTCCTCCGCTCCAACTTATGCAATGCAATTCATTGGATTAGGCTGACTTACTCTGATTTATGATAAATGTAACACCAGCAAACAATGGCGTCAAGCAACCCTAGGATATACTTTTTTTGGCTAGAAAACAAGTATTCTTAGAAAGGAAATTCATTTATTTTTAGATGAATAAAGATGATTTGGATATTATGTATTTTTATTTCTAATTATTACATCTTTTTAGTAAAGACAATGTAATACTCCTATGCTTAGGATGTAGATCATAGAATGATTTACTCTATTTGTATGTCTATCCACCCATAAGTGATGAAAGATTTTAGTCAATTGCTGCGGGATCAAACTCAGAGGATTATGAAACAATGGGTGGAAGCTGTTCGTCGGGATAAAAAGATTTTCAGCACCAATCATCTAAGCCGTACAGCTATTGAAAATCATCTTGATCATGTCCTCTTGGCTCTAGCAACTGTGCTTTCTCAATATCAAGATGATGAAGTTCAATCCCTAGTTCAAGCAAGTTTAGAGCATGGGATTCTTAGGGCTGAACAAGGTTTCGATGCAGCAGAAATTGCACTAGAGTATCGGCTTTTGCGTAACACCATATTTGTCACTTTAGAACCGGAATTCCTGAAAGCATCAGCAAAAGAAGTGATGCGAGCCGTGCATTTGATTGATATGGTGTTAGATGAAGCAATAGCCTATTGTTTCCAAAGTTACACAGAACAGCGATTAACAGAACTAGAGCAGCTGCACAATCAGTTAACCCTTAATAATCAGGAATTAACTCGCTTAGTGCGAGCAAATCAAGATAATTTATCGTATCTCGCGCACGAACTCAAAAACCCATTAACTTCGATTATTGGTTACTCAGATTTGTTTTTGCGCTTACAACGCCAAAAATCAGAGGAAAAAAATTCCTTTAGCCATCTAGAACATATTGACCGCGTGTTACGCAGTGGGAGACAATTAATTCACCTGATTAACGATGCACTGGAGATTTCTCGCTATGATGCAGGGCAGATGAAACTCGAACCAGAACCAACTCAGGTGTATGAATTAATTATAAATGTCTACGAAATGCTGGAGCCTTTGGCTACTCAAAAAAAATTACAAATTGTTATTGATTGCAACCGTGCTCCTGACGAAGTTGTAACAGACCCGTTACGATTACAGCAAATTGTAACAAATCTTGTTAGTAATGCGATTCGCTACACAGAGTCAGGAACGGTAAAAATCAAGTGTGAAACTTTAGACATTAGCAAGTGGAGTGTTGCAGTTTCAGATACTGGAATTGGAATTGAGCCAGAAGATCAAGTACAGATTTTTCAACCTTACTTTCGCATTGGTTCTGGTAGTAAATCCTTCCTTCCCAATAGTACCGGCTTGGGCTTGGCAATCGTTTCACGGCTGATAAAACTGTTGCAAGGTGAAATTAGCTTAGTCTCCCAAATAGGAGTAGGTTCTACTTTCACTGTGACTTTACCGTTAAAAGTAGAAGTGTGAGGTGTATATCTGACATTTACTTTGATTTTTCTAGCCTAGCTAGCGCGTTCTCAGCTGCAGCCTTCTCAGCATCTTTCTTACTGCGCCCTTTACCTTGTCCATACTCTTTCTCTCCCACAACTACTTTAGCTACAAACTCTGGAGCATGAGAAGAACCACCTACTTGAACTGTGACATACTTGGGTGGTATTTGAGTGATATTGCGTTGCACCCATTCTTGAAAGCGATTTTTAGAGTCTACATTTGAGCGAAACTCCACAATACTCTCAGGAACAGAGTCAAACAACGGTTCCACAACAGCACGTACTGCTTCACTATCATAATTGTTGTCTAAGTAGTAAGCGGCGATGACTGCTTCAAAAGTACTGCTGAGTAAATTAGGATTTTGGTAACCTCCTTCTAAAGTTGCACCTTTACCTAACCGCATTCTGCGATCTAAACCAACCTCAATTGCAAATTTTGCTAGTTGCTTTTCATCAACCAGTGCAGAACGCCGACGAGTTAACTCATCTTCTCCCTTTTCTGGGTAACGACGATAAAGGTATTCGCCACTTAAATAAGTCAGCAAAGCATCACCAAGAAACTCCAGACGTTCGTTGTGTTCACCTTCTTGCGGGTTTTCATGGACATAGGAACGGTGTGTCAGCGCACGGATTAAAAGAGAAGTATTCTGAAAGTTTTGGTGTTTGACAATGTCAGCCAATGTCTCTGTGTTGGAGTCTTTTTCGGCTTGTTTAGAAAAAAGTCTTTTTAAGACTTTTTGCAAGTCAAGTTCTACAATACTTGTTTCTGGTGCAGAGATAGCTTTCAGGAGTCGAGCGATCGTGTCTAAAGTGCGATAAGTGTCTTCAGTTGAAAAATGATATTGATCCGCCCAACTGTTAGTAACTTCCATGAGTTCACTCACTAAAGCTCCCTCAGCGTAACCTAAATTTTTGCTGAATACCTGATTCCACTGTCCAATAATGACTTTTAATAAAGTAAAAACATCATTACCTAGAATCTCTTCTGGGCTAAGCTTTATGGATGAGTTATCAGACATAGATGATGAGATAATTCTTAGCCAGCGCTCACCATAAACTTTTTGCATCTCCCTTTTTACATAAGGGTACAATCCTTGATTTAAAAGAGTTAAACTTTTGCTAACTTGTTCGTGGTTGGTCACAGCGATCTATGTATTTCAAGTAGTATTTTTTAGGAGATTTCTTGAATTTATCTTCTTTAATTTTTATAATTTAGTGCTGTAAAAAAGTTTAATAATTATGAATACATTGATAGGACTTACGCATGAGTTCCGAATGAACTTGACTATCAGATTGCGCACTCCTCGTCGCAACGGGTGCAACTACGTTATTGTTGCGTAAGTCCTGATTGATAATATTGCCGCTTCTTCAAAAAAATAATCAGCCGAAAAATGATCTAGAGCAAATAAGGAGCCAGATTTAAGAACTCAAGATTCAGAAATACATTTTCTAAACCCTAGCACCTGAATTCTGACTCCTCTATTTTGGAAGATTGCAGTCACGTTGTATCGTGCTTGCTAAATGACCAGCCGTAATTACCGGCGGCGATAAGGCACTGCTTTCTCGTAATCAATGTTATAAGGCGAGATCCGTTGCGGAGGATTACCTGTTGGATTAATACTCTGAGCCATTGATGCAAACAGAGCTGGATCACCGGCTTTAGCCTGCTTGTCGGGTGGAGTGTAGCGACGTACAATGGTTTGCCAGATTATTTGGGGGAAGCCGAGTTGCGCACGATGGTATTCATCGTAACGCGGAGACTTGATGTTGAATGGCAATTGGCTGGCTCCTGAGGGCAGAACCCGACGACGTTGATAGGGAACAATGCTGTCACCAAAGTTCTCTAAGTATTCGTCGCTGTTGAGCAGATCATTGATGAAGCCAGCCCGACCTTTGGTTGCTACCACGATTGACCAAGCAATTTTTTCCCGTTCGCTGTAAACATCACGTCCCAAAATTCGTTGAACACAATGCTCAACAAAGCGGTAGTTGCTGTTGAGGTTATAGAAGCTACCAGTGAAGGTTTTGGACAAGCACAATCCACGAATAAACTCACGGACGGTAATCTGTCCACTGCGGAGCTGCGACTCCAAAAAACGCTCCCGATCAGAGGCAAAAGCATGGAAAAATATCTGACGGTAGGCTGCCTCGATTAAGTTATCTAGGTCAGTCGCAGAAAGTAAATTGTCAGTGGAGAAGATTCTAGGCTGTTCATCACCCGGAATTTCGTAGCCAGTAACACGATTATTTTGACTTAAAGGCGCATACTCTAGCAGAGGAATAGCCACGTTTAATAACTTCCTTCTCACTAAACTTTACAAGTTTTCCTCATCATAAGGGTAAAGTGACCTAAAGTTTTCAGGAATATGATAAAACATTACACTCCTTAATATTTAGATGAAAGCCTTATAATTAAATGCTTTCATCTCATGGAGATGACATCACTTTGGCACGTTTTGTTTGGGTGCATCTCGATTTTGATGAGTATCAAAGATGCTGCAAGCTGTTCAAAGTTCAAAAGCTTCTCGCTCAGAAGCATCTTAGCTTCTAAATACAGAATGCCACAAGTTGGTACATGAAACAAAGAATTAACATGGTCTCTAACCCGCAAATAATAAAAAGTTCATTCTGTGCAACAAGTGTTGATGGTTAAATAACAAAGTTTTCCTATGTGACTTTATTGGCTACAAATTGTCAAAACAGCATATGCATGGGGAGTTTGAAGCGTATATTTATTGTATTATATGTTACCATAGATAGAGTATATCTGCTGCATTGGTTGGTTTATACACTAAAGCGATTGTATCTGGCTCAAACCAGAAGCGCTATAAATACGGTTCCAATGTAATGTCGAGTATATTGCTTGATATATTGATTCCAAACAACGCATTAGAAAACCGCTTGTTGTGTTGCTTTATGTAAGACACAAAAGCGGTTTTTCATGATATTTAAAAGGCCGTAGCTAGTTATTAATGCAGCACTTACGGACTCAAAAGCCGAAACCCCGATTCCCGCTTCAAAAGGAGGGAATCTTAAAAGCCCCCATTTTAACTCTGTCGAAGGATCTCTTGTGCATAAGTCCTATAATGGAAAAAAAACTAGCAACCCTAAATATTAACTATTAGCACCGGAAGCAGCGAGTTCTGCTAAGCGTTCTTGTTGATCTTGAGAAATACAAGCTTGAATAATGTGTTCAAGTTCCCCTTCTAGAACTGCGTTGAGCGAATAGTTTTGATTTAAGCGGTGGTCGGTGGCGCGGTTATCTTTGTAGTTATAAGTGCGAATCTTTTCAGAACGTGATCCTGTACCGACTTGCGATCGCCGCATAGAAGTCACAGCTTCTTGTTGTTCTCGCAACTTCATCTCATACAGTTTTGCCCGCAGGATCTGCATTGCCCGTTCTTTGTTCTGCAATTGGCTGCGTTCTTCCGTACAGAAAATCCGGATACCAGTGGGTTTGTGGAACAAGTCAGCGGCTGTTTCCACTTTGTTGACGTTTTGTCCACCAGCACCACCAGAACGAGCTGTGCTCATTTCAATATCCTTCGGATCAATGTGGATTTCTACATCATCCACCTCTGGCATGATCGCCACAGTTGCTGTTGAGGTGTGAACCCGTCCCCCAGCTTCAGTGACCGGTACACGCTGCACGCGATGCACTCCAGCTTCAAACTTTAGCTTGCTGTATACGCTATCGCCTTGAATTTCCAAAATAGCTTCTTTAAAGCCGCCCATTTCCGCCAAGGACTCACTGACTAACTTCACACGCCAACTTTGGCTGTCAGCATACTTTGAGTACAAACGTACTAAATCACCAGCCCAAATGCTTGCTTCATCACCACCAGTACCCGCACGAATTTCCAACATGATGTTTTTATCATCATTAGGATCACGGGGTAGTAGCAAAATCTTTAAGCGATTTTCTAACTGTTCTATTTTTTGCTCAAGTTCTTCAACTTCCAGGGCTGCCATTTCTTGCAGTTCTGGATCACTTTGAGATTCTTTGAGCACCTGACGCGCCCCTACGAATTCTTCCTGGGCGTTTTTCCAGGTTTCGTAGGTATCTACCACTTCTTCCAAAGAAGAGCGTGCCTTTGCGATTTTTTGATACTCATCAGGGTTTTTGGCAGTATCGGGGTCGGCAAGGCGACGAGTCAATTCATGAAAAGTTTGTTCAACGGATTTTAGTTTCTCCAGCAGATATGTTTCAGCCATGACGGATACAGTCACTCCTTAAAAATAGCAAATTCGCTTGAGCATTAAATACAACAATCGACCCAGCTGATGCAGGGTCGTTGTTAACAGCTAAAGCTAAGCTGCTACTTTTTCCTTCTTCCGCCTTTGGATTGACCTTCCATCATGCCATATTTACGCAGGAAGCGTTCTACGCGACCTTCGCTGTCAATTATCTTCTGAGTACCTGTATAAAAGGGGTGGTTTCCAGACCAAACATCTACGTGCAATTCTGGCTTAGTAGAGCCAACAGTCATCACTAGTTGACCGTTACAGTAAACTTTTGCATCTGGATACCACTGGGGATGAATTTCTGGTTTCGCCATTTTTCTTTCCGTGGTCTATCTATACCAATTATAACTTTCAGGTTTTCAGGGGTTGTAGAACTTTGGATTTTAGATTTTTTTGATGATCATAGCAACCGCTGATCAAGGCTGGTGCACGCTAACTCACAAACATTTATCTGCGTCAAGGGTGCGGGAAAAATCCAAAATTGCTTAACGCTTGGAGTACTGAGGTGCTTTACGAGCTTTGTGTAAACCGTATTTTTTGCGCTCTTTTGCTCGTGGATCACGAGTCAGGTAGCCTTCGATTTTTAAAGGTGGACGGTTTTCTGGGTCGAGTTGGCAAAGCGCACGAGCAACTCCCAAACGAACTGCATCTGATTGTCCAGTTAAACCGCCACCCTCAGCTTTGACAAGAATGTCGTATTCGTTTTCCAAGCCAAGAGTTTCTAGAGGTGCTTTGGCTAGGGAAATGTAGTTTGGGTTGAATTGGAAGTAAAGGTCTCCTGGTTTGCCATTGACAATCATTTGTCCAGTACCGGGAACCAAGCGAACCCGCGCGATCGCCGATTTACGACGACCTGTACCCCAATACATAGCACGACCGCTATTATCTGCTGCTTGCATTAATTTTCTACTCCTGGAATGGTCTGAATTTGTAACTCTTTTGGTTGTTGTGCTGCATGGGGATGAGTTGGTCCAGCGTAAACTTTTAGCTTAGTAAACAACTGACGTCCCAAGCTATTTTTTGGTAGCATACCTTTGATGGCATGTTCCACAATTCTTTCTGGCAAACGTTGTTGTAGCTTGTCAAAGGTTTCGGTCTTCATTCCACCAGGACGACCGGAATGACGACGGTAAAGCTTTTGTGTGCGTTTTTTACCTGTCACTTCTATTTTCTCAGCATTAACAACGATGACGAAATCACCTGTGTCCATGTGAGGGGTATAGTGGGGTTTATTTTTCCCTCTGAGAACCATAGCGATTTCGCTTGCTAAGCGACCGAGGCGTTGGTTAGTAGCGTCTATGACGTACCAATCATGCTCCATAGTTTTCTGAGGAGGAAGATATGTTTTGTCTGTTGTCATTTGTCTTTAGTCCTTTGTCTTTAGTCCTTTGTCTTTAGTCCTTATTGACCAAAGATTAATTTGGGTTGGGTCTCAAACCAAATCTCTGGGGGAAACGGGAAATCAGGATAGCCGACTCGCAACAAGCATAACCCGTGAGCAGGTGCGGCATATTTCACTTCTTGACGTCGTTGATCTTTCCAAACGTCGGTGAAACTAGTTAGGGTGAGTTGTCTGCAACCAACTTGTACCAACATTCCTACTAATAGCCGCACCATACCATACAAAAATCCATCAGCCTGAATTTCAATATAAAGAAATGGTCCAGTGCGATAACACTCTGCTGCTTGTACTTCTACCCAAGAATGCTGGCGTGCTGAGTTTGCTCGACGAAAAGCAGCTAGGTGATGCTTTCCAATCAAAGGTTCCAGTGCTGCTTGAATGAGAGATTCATCCAAAGGTTCGTGATAATAATGCCAACTAAAAGCGCTGGCAAACAAGTTCGGTAACTTTTCAGTATAGAACGTGTAACGATACCGTCGATAAATAGCACTAAAGCGAGCGTGCCAATTGTGATTTACTTGTGCGGAGGCTCGAATTAGTATATCTTTGGGCAAATAGCTGTTAAGAATGGTTGCCCATTTGTAAGCTGGTATCGGACTTGTGACATTAAAATGTGCCACTTGAGCAGCAGCGTGAACTCCAGCATCAGTTCGCCCTGCGCCGTACAGCGTGACTGGATGACCTAGGATATGAGAAAGAGCTGTTTCTATCTCTTCTTGGACAGTGCGTTGTTGCGGTTGGCGTTGCCAGCCATGAAAATGAGTGCCCAGGTATTGAATGACCAGGGCGACTCGACAAGTTTGTGTAGGCTGGTGGCTACTTAACATAAAATCAACTTGAGGCGGAAGTTAGAAGGATAAAATTTTCATCTGATCCTTCAGCATAAGTGCCTTCATCTGTTTAGACGAGTTCGATGATTGCCATCTTAGAATTATCACCCCGACGTGGTACGGTATGCAGGATACGGGTGTAACCTCCTTGGCGATCGCTATACCGTGTGGGAACTTGCTCAAACAGAGCATGAACCAGTTGTTTGTCGTATATATAACCGAGGGCTTGACGGCGTGCTGCTAAAGAACCCTCTTTCGCAAGAGTAATCATTTTGTCCACTTCAGAGCGTACTACCTTAGCTCGGGCTAAAGTGGTAGTAATTCGTCCATGACGAATTAATTCAGTGGTGAGCGCTCGCAACAGAGCGCGACGTTGGTCAGCTGGTTTGCTGAGTTTTTTGACTCCACAACGGTGACGCATAATCTTTGTGTTAGTTGTTAGTTGGTAGTTGGTAGTTATTAGTTGGTAGTTAGTTGTTTGACTAATTACTTACTACTAACGAATAACCAGTTTTAGGCGTGTTTATTAGCTCTTTCTGTTGGTAAAGTGATCCCCAAGCGTCGCTGTAAGGCTTCAACAACTTCTTCAGCTGACTTTTGACCAAAGTTTTTTATTTCTAATAGGTCTTCTTGAGTGTAATCCAACAAATCAGCTACCGAGTTTACTTGTGCTCGTTTGAGACAGTTATAAGCTCGTACTGACAGTTGCAACTCTTCGATAGGAATCTGAGCAGTTGGATCGTCTGGGATTTCTGCGCCTACATCTGGTATGTCGAGCGAGATCTCTTTCAACGGGTTAAACAAATCCACCAGTATAGTAGCGGCAGAGGAGAGTGCTTCTTGAGGGGTCAGACTACCATTTGTCCAAATTTCCAGTAACAATCTGTCTTTTGGTATTCCACTATCTCCACGAGTTTCTTCAACGCTGTAGTTGACTTTGCGCACTGGCATAAATATTGAGTCGATTTGGAGAAAGTCCAAAGATGTGGCTTCTTCACGACCCCGCTCTACAGTTCGATATCCTTTGCCTCTTTCAATCCGAAACTCCATTTCTAGCTTGCCACCTTCAGCGACAGTCGCTATATATTGGGTTGGGTCGATCACTTCTACTTCACTAGGCAAATCAAAATGTGCTGAAGTGACTGTTGTTGGACCTGTAACGAGTAAGCGACCAATCTGGGGTTGAGAGGAATAGCTTTTAAGAATAACTTCTTTCATTTTCATCATCATTTCAAGCACATCTTCTCGCACACCATGAACGGTGGCGAACTCGTGTGACACGCCTGCAATCCGAACTGCAGTTACAGCTGTCCCCTCTAGGTTAGAAAGTAATACCCGTCTCAGGGCATTGCCAACGGTCGTACCTTGACCGCGCTCTAAGGGTTCTAAGACAAATTTACTGTGATTACTCCTATTGTCTTCAGTACTTGACTCTACACATTCAATTTGAAACTGCGCCATAGGGTCGCCTCCCTTCATATAAGGTTTTGCTAGCAGATAAATTTATTGTCTTGGGTGACACTCTCATTGTCGTGAAAACCGTCTTTACCAGCGTTCTCAAGGGGCAGTCCGACGCTCTTAGGGATTCGCCAGTGTCCTATGTGGGTAAACCCAACACAAGACTCAGATCTGCCAGGAGGGAAACATAGGTGCCGCACTGGTTTCACCAGTTGGCCAGAGTCAGCAAACCCGTCCAAGGGAAACCTCTTCAAGTCGAGCCTGGGCTGTGGTTCGGTATGCTCCTTTTTAGACGTTTTTTGGGTAGTTTTGCCGATGGATCTCATCGCTGAATATCGTAGTTTTTCGTAGTTCAGCTACCCTTCTGCTAAGGCTGAGGGTGGTTTGGTTCACATTCACTACGTATCACTAGGTTTGTGAATGATCCCAGTTGTATTCTAACGAGCACCAACTGCATGCGGGTTTCTCCTATGTTCTAAGCCCTATGCCGTAGGCATAGGGCTTACACCAGTCACAAACGTACACTAAACCTGGCACAGAGCACCTGCCGAACCACAACACAGTGGCAAGGACAAACAGTTGCACACCAGTACCCTTGATGAAACGGTTATTTTCATACTCAGAGGAAGTTGTACAAGTAGTCCTTTCAAGTCGGCAAAGCCTTTTGCTAGTTGCTTGCCTTCGGGTTACCCTTTTGGAGCTTGCGCTCACCATGCGGCTCTGCCCTCTCGAATTTACTTAATGACCTCTTAAACGACGAGGTTTATCAAACTGTATGTCCAATGATGGTGAAGTTTGATCCCAAGAATTGCCAACGGAGAGTGATGGTGTTTTGTTTTTTGAAGTTTCAAGTTTTCAGGGGGAAGTTGCTCAATAGGACGAAAGGAAACTCTCTCAAGTCGGTGCCTTTCGTAGAATCCTTATGCAACTAGCGTTTTCTCAAACTTCTCACCTTCACCCTATGGCTAACGCCACGCCTTACGGCTATCGGGAACGCCCGTCGCCGTGAGAGCGGAAACACTCCTCATGCGCGCTGGAGTCACCGCTTCATAAGTTGTCTTTATACTCGGCGGCGCTTGGGTGGGCGGCAACCATTATGAGGAATCGGGGTAATATCCCGAATTAATGTAATTTCTAGTCCGGCTCCTTGAAGTGCCCGGATAGCTGTTTCTCGACCAGCCCCAGGACCACTGACCATGACTTCTATTTGGCGCATTCCTTGATCCATTGCTCGACGTGCTGCACTTTCAGCTGCGGTCTGGGCTGCAAAAGGAGTACCTTTTTTTGCTCCCTTAAAACCACTAGATCCAGCACTTGCCCAGGAGATAACATCTCCATTTTGATCGCTAATGGTAACAATGCTATTGTTGAAAGTAGACTGAATGTAAGCTATCCCGTTTGGAACATTACGTTTTAGCTTTTTGCTGCCGGATTTCTTTGCACTTTGTTGTCGCGCCATATCGCACTTGGTTAAATATTAAGGTTAAGTATTGCTGTAATTCAGCACAAAAACAATTACTTGGATGGGGCTTTCTTCTTACCAGCTACTGTCTGTCGTCTTCCTCGACGAGTTCTGGCGTTAGTTCGAGTTCTTTGTCCTCTCACAGGTAAGCCCATGCGGTGGCGACGACCCCTATAAGTACCAATTTCAATTAGGCGCTTGATGTTCATTGCTTCCAAGCGCCTTAGGTCACCTTCTACTTGGTAGTTCTCTTCTATTTCTCCCCTCAGAGCTGCTACGTCAGCATCACTCAGGTCTTTAATACGAGTATCAGGGTTGACACTCGTGGCTGCTAATATCTCTTTTGAAAGAGATAACCCAATTCCGTAGATATAAGTTAGACCAATTTCAACACGTTTATCACGTGGAAGGTCTACTCCGGCAATACGTGCCACAACTCGTCTCTCCCTATTCCTTCAAACTAGTAGTGTTTTTTTTCACTCAGCAGTTATTTGAATAAATTTCCCTGATGAGTGTTCAGTTTTTCCTTGTGTTATCCTTGACGCTGCTTATGCTTAGGATTGACACAAATCACCATAACGCGACCACGACGCCTGATCACGTTACACTTTTCGCAGATTTTTTTGACAGACGCTCTGACTTTCATGGCTTTTTGTTGACTCCAAATATTGAATTATAACATTTTATGATTAATCAGTCAGTAAAATTCATTGTTTTTTTTCAGCTTGCCATAGTATCATTTTTTACATAAGTGAGAATTCATTCCGAACAATAGTTGAAAAATGAGCTATTTTTTACGTAATCGATAAGTAATTCTGCCTTTTGTCAGATCGTAAGGCGTTAACTCTACTTTGACGCGATCGCCGGGTAATATCTTGATATAGTTACGGCGAATCTTGCCAGAAATGTGAGCTAATACATTGAAGCCGTTATCTAAATCAACACGAAACATTGCATTTGGCAGGGATTCGGTGACCGTGCCTTCCATCTCTATCAAATCTTGTTTAGACAAGTTTTTTCCTCAACTCAACAGCCTCCTACTTTGTTACAGCTACTTATAGTCTGCAAAAAACATATTTCGGAGAATATATCAACACTTCATTAATATATTTTATCCAATATTTACATACATCTGCTTGGGATATAGGGAATAGGGTGCTAGGTACAAAGAATTGGGAAACATTTGTCACTTCTTACCTCTCACCCACTCCCCCCTTTTAAGACGCAATGACCTTTTTTAATTCAGCAGTGACTTCTTCTAGGGACTGATTACCGTTTATACTGAGGAGACTCTGACGACTACTGTAATAGTCAATCAAAGGTGCCGTTTCAGACCGGTAAACTTCTAAGCGACGACGGATGACTTCTTCTGAGTCATCTTTTCTGCCTCGCTCTAGTAACCGTGCTATTACTGTGTCATCTGGCACATTCAAATTGACGACTTTTTCGCCATTTTGGTTCAGTTTTCGCAGTAACTCCCCTAAAAAAACTGCTTGATTAACAGTGCGGGGAAAGCCATCAAGAATCCAGCCTGATTTCGTATCATCCTGCTTGAGACGTTCCTGCACCATTTCCTCCACAAGTTGATCGGGAACCAACTCACCTTTATCCATATAAGTTTGAGCCTTGACACCCAAAGGAGTTTGGTCTTTTAGACCTTGACGCAGTATGTCACCAGTAGAAATATGAGGAATATTCAAATTGTCAGCTAAGGTTTTAGCTTGAGTTCCTTTACCAGCTCCAGGTGGTCCCAAGAAGATTACTCGTGTCACTACTGTTTCACCATCCCTTCATAGCGCTGAGAGATAACGTAAGTTTGAATCTGCTTTGATGTATCAATAGCTACACCAACTAAGATTAACAAAGAGGTAGCACCTAGCCCTCTAAAGGTTCGTACATTTAAAGCACTTTCAACGGCAGTAGGGATAATAGCAATCAAACCCAGAAAGATAGCACCTAAAAAAGTTAATCGATTCAGTACGCGCTCAATGTACTCAGTCGTTGCTTTTCCTGGACGAATACCTGGAATACTAGAACCCATCTTCTTCAAGTTCTGTGCTACATCAACTGGGTTGACAATCAATGATGAATAAAAGTAGCTGAAGAAGACGATAGAAACTAGGTAGACAAGAGCATACACCCAAGCCCCAGAACCT
This sequence comes from Brasilonema octagenarum UFV-OR1, assembly GCF_963888615.1. Classification (NCBI taxonomy): domain Bacteria; kingdom Bacillati; phylum Cyanobacteriota; class Cyanophyceae; order Nostocales; family Scytonemataceae; genus Brasilonema; species Brasilonema octagenarum. The sequence goes on from NZ_CAWPKW010000249.1 coordinate 34,861, forward strand.
CCAGGTACGAGATAGGTGTTAATAATTCTCGAGTATTCTGGATTTTTGATAAAATTCCCTACCAACATTGGCAAACTTAAAATTGCAGCCGCAAAAATAATTGGCATCACGCCCCCTTGATTAAGTCGTAGGGGTAAGTAGTTACGTTGCTCTGCAAAAATTCGTTTTCCAACTTGGCGACGCGCTGAAATAATCGGAATACGACGGATTCCTTCCTGCACAAACACAATACCAACAATTGTCACTAGGAAAAGCAGCAATAGGGCAATAACTTGACCCGCTGGGTTTCCGGCTTGTACAAAATCGATTGTGTCACCTAGAGCTTTTGGCAGTGTTGCCACAATGTTGACAAAAATCAACAAAGATGCGCCGTTCCCTACACCACGCTCTGTAATCACTTCTGATGCCCACATCACAAACATCGAACCTGCGACGAGAGCTAACGCTGTCTCGATGACGAAAATTGGTCCGTAGTGAAAGGCAAAGGGCTTAAGCCAGAATGATGCCAAGAAGACACTTTGAATAACTGCCCAACCCGCAGAAACATACCGTGTCATTTGAGAAATCTTCCGCCGTCCTGCTTCGCCCTCATTTTTCTGTAAATTTTCTAAAGCCGGAATGGCAGCGGTAAGTAATTGGATGATAATCGAGGCGTTGATGTATGGCAAAATCCCTAAGGCAAAGACTCCCAAAGCAGAAAGTCCACCTCCGGAAAAGATGTCCAAAAAGCTTAAGATTTGGTTATTCCCTTGAAGGGCTTGGGCAAATCGATCTCGATCAATACCTGGTATGGGCAAATGTATGCCCAAACGAATCAACATTAAAATACCTAATGTCAGAAGCAGCCGACCTCGCAGACCTGCTGCTTGCGCCATCTGCATAAAAGTTTCTTGAGCCGTTGGAGCTTTGTCTCGACTGATCATAGAGGGCTACCTGAATCGTGAAGCGAGGCACTTGGCTGGGGTAGGCTTGTCGTAGGTGCGTGCTTTTTGACTCACTCTAAAACTTCGCAACTCCCACCCGCTGCCTCAATTTTGCTACGAGCTGTACCTGTAAAAGCTGCCGCTTGCACCTTGAGGGGAACGTTCAATTCCCCATCCCCTAAAATCTTCAAAGATCCTCGAGCAGCAGTAAGGATACCTGCTTCTTTTAACGAGGTGAGTGTAACTTCTGTATTTGCAGGGAGGGAAGCTAGCTTTTCTACATTAATCGTAGTGTACTGCTTACGATTAACCAGAGGGAAGCCCTTTAACTTGGGTATGCGGCGGTACAATGGCTGTTGACCACCTTCAAATCCGGGTCGTGTACTACTGCCAGAACGCGCTTTTTGACCACGCATACCCTTACCAGCACTAGCACCTTGACCGGCTGAAACACCCCTACCTAAACGACGGGGACGTTTCTTTGAGCCTTTTTGAGGACGAACATCGGTTAGTCTCATAAGGAAAACCTTGTGTAAAATTTAGTCATTTATCATTCGTGAGCCACTACAGACACTGCTTTGTTGGCGCAAGCTTCTGCAGGACTTGGGGGCGTAGCCGTGCTAGTGAGCTACAAAAAATACACGCGCCAAAAGTATACCCTGAGGGTCATTTGTCATTTCTATAAAAACAAAGGATTGAGGACAAATGACTTAAATATAAAGATTTTCAACAGGAATACCCCGGTCTTCGGCGACTTCTGGAAAAGTTCGCAGGGTAGATAGAGCATTAACTGCGGCTCTAGCATTATTAAGAGGATTGTTTGAACCCAGCTGCTTAGCTAGGATATTGCGAACTCCTGCTAATTCTAGTACTGTACGTACAGCGCCACCAGCAATTACTCCAGTACCAGGTGCTGCTGGTCGCATAATCACCTTAGCACCACCACCAATCCCATCAATTGGATGAGGGATAGAGTTGGATTTTGTCATGGGAATTTCAATCAGATGCTTCTTCCCATCAGCGACCCCTTTTTTCACAGCACCAATCACATCTGAGGCTTTGCCTACTCCCACACCAACTTGACCGCGTTCATTTCCCACAACGACGATCGCGCGGAAGCTAAGTTTTTTACCTCCTTTTACGACTTTACTCACCCGTCGGATTTGGATAACCCGCTCTTGCCATGTGGTTTCTTCTTTTTTTGTACGGTTAGCTTTACGACGACCAGTTGCCATTTTATTTACCTCGTTTTAGGAGCCAATTGTCATTTGTCTTTCTTTAACTAACGACTAATGACTCATGAGCAATAACTCATTTAAAAAACCAAACCAGCTTCGCGAGCTGCTTCTGCTAGTGCTTTGACGCGACCGTGGTAAAGATTGCCACCTCGGTCAAATACGACTTTGCTAATACCTTTTTCTAAGGAGCGAACTGCGATCAATTTGCCGACTTCCACCGAAGCTTGACAGTTTGAACCTGAAGCTAATTTTGATTTCAAGTCTGGTTCTACAGTTGAGGCTGCCACTATGGTGTGATGATTCGTATCATCAATCACTTGAGCATAAATATGTTGGTGAGAGCGAAATATAGCTAACCGTGGACGCTCAGAAGAACCATCAACTTTACCACGAATACGTCTACGGCGACGTTCCCTTGATTCCTTACGAGTATGTTTCATTTTTACTTCTTGCCCTTACCACCAGTCTTACCAGCTTTACGTCTGACCATTTCACCCGCGTAACGAATACCTTTGCCTTTGTAAGGCTCAGGTGGGCGCACCGCACGAATTTTAGCTGCTGTATTGCCTACTTCTTCTTTGTCGTAGCCGCTGACAATAACGTTAGTATTATTTTCAACTGCAAACTGAATTCCTTCTGGTGGAACGATTTGCACTTGATGGCTATAGCCCATATTCAAAATCAAGTTACGACCTTGAACTTGCGCCCGGTAGCCAACCCCTTGAATTTCCAAACGACGTTGAAACCCTTTGGAAACTCCCTCAACCATATTGGCAACCAAAGTACGGCATAAACCATGCATTTGCCGGGACGTGCGAGATTCATCGCGACGGTTAACCTGCAATATTTCTCCTTCTTGGGAGACTATGACATAAGGAGGCAAATCGCGAAATAGTTCGCCTTTAGGACCCTTGACTAACACTTTTGTGCCATCAATATTTACTTGCACCTTAGCCGGAATTGTAATTGGAAGTTTACCAATTCGAGACATAACTTTTAGTCCTTTGTGCTTTGTGCTTTGTTTGTTGTCTGTTGTCTTTTACGAATGACAAATGACTAATGACTACCAAACGTAGCACAGTACTTCACCACCCAAGTTTTGACGCCGTGCTTCTCGGTCAGTCATAATGCCACTTGATGTAGAAATAATGGCAATACCGATACCACCTAGTACTCTTGGTAGTTCTTTTTTATTGGAGTAAACACGCAAACCTGGTTTACTCACCCGCTTAAGGGTGGTGATCAGGGGTTGGCGATTTTTACCCTTGTATTTCAAGGCAATCACCAAATTGCGCCCAATTCCTTCTCCTGCATCTTCAAACTCACCAATAAAACCTTCTTCGCGCAGCACTTTTGCGATGCTACGAGTCATTTTAGTGGATGGCACTTGTGTTGTTTGATGCCGCGCCATATTGGCATTGCGGATGCGCGTGAGCATATCTGCAATTGTGTCGTTAACCGCCATCGTTTCATCTTTAGATGAACTTATTGATCCCGAAAGGGCATTCCCATTTCTTTAAGTAAGGCGCGACCCTCTTCGTCAGTCTTTGCTGTAGTGATAATGGAAATATCCATACCACGAATTTGGTCAATGCTGTCATACTCAATTTCTGGGAAAATGAGTTGCTCTCTGACACCTAGAGTATAATTACCGCGACCATCAAAGCTTTTAGGACTAATACCGCGAAAGTCCCGGATTCTTGGTAGTGCTAAACTAATGAGACGATCAAGAAAGGCATACATTCTTTCACTTCTTAAGGTGACCATAATACCAACTGGCATACCTTGACGAATTTTGAAGCCCGCGATCGCTTTTTTAGCCCGTGTCACGACTGGTTTTTGACCAGTAATTGTGGCAATCTCGGTCAAAGACGCTTCCAACGCTTTCGCATTTTGAGATGCTTCCCCCAAACCCCGGTTAACAGTGACTTTTTCCAACTTCGGCACTTGATGAATGTTGGTGTACTGAAACTGTTGCATCAGTTTCGGGACAATTGTTTCTTGGTATAAAGTTTTCAGTCTTGTGGTTGCCATAGTTTTTGTTCTTTTTATCCCTGGTCTTGGTCAGGGATTATTGTCCTTACTCTTTGTCTATTGTCTTTTGTTTTTTTACTAATGACCAATGACTTTCCGGGTTGGTTAGACGCGGCTATGTTAATCTACCGGAATCTACCGGAAGCCAGTCTCTAGGCATCTACAAGTCAGAAAACTGTAGCCTAGCACTTGCTTTTATATGCCGACAGGCCCCCTTTCGATCACTGACTCATTATTTATCTATGATTTCGCCAGTTTTCTTAAGCATTCTAACTTTCTTACCTTCTGCAGTGAAAGTGTAGGAGATGCGACTGGCAACATTTTGCTTGGTGGAATAGAGCATAACGTTGGAACTGTGGATTGGGTATTCCTGAGTCACAATACGCCCAGATTCACCTTCTTGCTGAGGTTTGACGTGCTTCGTTTTTATATTTACACCTTTAACAAGCACTTTACTTTCTTGGGGAATTGCTTTGATAATTTCTCCAACTTTGCCTTTATCTTTCCCGGCAATAACTTGCACCGTATCCCCAGTTTTTACGTGCATTTTGAAAAATCTAGGTTGATCCTTCTTTTTATTTGCCATTACAGCACCTCCGGAGCCAGAGAAACAATTTTAGTAAAGTTTTTCTCACGCAGTTCTCGTGCGACTGGTCCGAAAACCCGTGTTCCTCTGGGGTTACCATCTTTGTTGATAATAACTGCAGCATTATCGTCAAAACGAATACTCATACCGCTATCTCGATGGGTATTATGACGGGTGCGGACTATGACTGCTTCTACAACATCAGACTTTTTCACAGCCATGTTCGGCTGAGCGTCTTTAACGACGGCGATGATCCGATCGCCTATGAAGCCGTAACGGCGGTTACATGCTCCCAATACGCGGATGCACATAAGTTTACGGGCACCGCTATTATCTGCAACATTAAGGTAAGTTTGGGGCTGAATCACGATCGTTTTTCCTTTTTATTTTTTACTACTTAATAACTATATGGTTTAGCTATTTTTGGTAGTCAGGATTTCTGTGACTTTCCAGCGCTTAGTTTTACTCAGGGGTCGCGTTTCCTGAATGCGAACGCGATCGCCTATTTTGCACTGATTTTCTTCATCGTGCACCTTATAGCGCTGGGTTTTCACGACTATTTTGCCGTATTTCGGATGAGGAGCGCGGTTTTCGATGGCGACTACCACCGTTTTTTGCATTTTGTCGCTTACGACTAAGCCTACTCGTTCTTTTACTGCCATAATCTTCTAATTTGATTCTTTAGCTTGTTGACTTGAGGAAGCGCGTTTGCGTTCTCCTTCTACAGTCATTAGTTGGGCCAGACGGTGGCGAGCGTGTCTAAACAGATGAGGTTTGTCTAGCTGTCTAGTTGCTTGTTGCAAGCGCAATTGAAAGAGTTCTTTTTTAACAGCGACAATCTCCTGCCCCAGTTGTTCGTCACTGAATTCTCTTGCTTCTGAAATTTTGGGAAGAGGCATAACCTACACCTGTTGTTGCTCTTGTGAGCGTGAAATGAACTTAGTTTTGATGGGTAATTTGAAAGCAGCCAAGCGCATTGCTTCGCGAGCAATTTCTTCGGAAACGCCTGCAATTTCAAATAGAATTCGTCCTGGTTTTACGACTGCTACCCAGAACTCAGGTGAACCTTTACCAGAACCCATTCGGGTTTCTGCAGGACGCATAGTCACTGGTTTATCAGGAAAAATCCGAATCCAGATTTTTCCACCCCGGCGGATGTAACGAGTCATTGCCCGACGAGAAGCCTCTATTTGACGAGAGGTAATCCAAGCAGGTTCCAACGCTTGCAAACCAAAATCCCCAAAGTTCAGGTCGCTACCCCGATGGGCTAGACCGTTCATTCGTCCGCGTTGTTGTTTGCGGAATTTTGTTCTTCTTTGACTTAACATGATGTGTCAAAAGTTAAAAGTCAAAACTGAAGGTAATAAGTCAAATGCTATGGACTAATAACTTATGACTATCCTTCATTTGAGCGGTCTTCAAATTGCTGACGACGGCGTTGTTGACGGCGAGATGAAGGGCGATCGCGGTCGCCACGGTCACGATCACCACGGTCACGATCACCGCGATTCGTTGGTGGCAGAGGAGTTGGTTCCTGTCCAGGAATAATTTCTCCTTTAAACACCCACACTTTAATGCCGAGAATTCCGTAAACAGTTTTTGCTGTACAGTACGCGTAATCAATGTCAGCTCGTAACGTGTGTAAAGGTACTCGACCTTCACGAGTCCACTCTGTCCGCGCGATTTCTGCGCCGTTGAGCCGTCCACTGACTTGAATTTTGATTCCTTGTATCCCAGCCCGTTGTGCACGTTGAATGGCTTGCCGTACGACCCGCCGGAAGGAAACGCGGCGTTCCAGTTGTTGAGCGATATATTCAGAAATGAGGTAAGCATCGGCATCAACTCGTTGGACTTCAACAACGTTGATGCGAATTTGGCGATTGCTTCCCAATAATTGCTGGAGACCAGTACGTAGAGATTCAATCCCTTGTCCGCCTCGACCTACGACAACGCCGGGTCGAGCTGTACGTACCTCTAAATCAATTTGATCTGCTTTACGGTCAATCCGTACCTCAGATATTCCAGCGTTGTTTTGTGCGTATCTACCCAGTTTTTGTTCTATATACTCACGAAGTTTGTGGTCTTCTTGTAGAAGTTCTGGATAGCGGCTAGGGTCAGCAAACCACTGGGATTGATGCTCTTGGGTGACTCCCAAGCGAAAACCTACTGGATGTATCTTCTGTCCCACAAATGCTTCCTCTAAACAAAAATTCTTCTCGTGTACCTGTACGCTATTTTTTCTTTATTTAGCTGCGGCAGCATCAGCAGCGACAGCCACAGTAATATGACACGTCGGCTTGCGAATTTGGTAAGCACGACCTTGCGCCCTTGGTTGGAACCGTTTGAGCACAGGACCTTGATCCGCTTGAGCTTTAGTAATCACAAGCTCTGCTCTGTCCAGCCCAGCGTTGTGTTCAGCATTGGCTGCAGCGCTTCTGAGAACCTTCAATACTGGCTCGCAGGAGCGATAGGGCATGAATTCTAGGATAATCAGCGCTTCTCGATATGAACGTCCTCGAATTTGGTCAAGTACGCGACGCACTTTATAAGGAGACATACGTACATAACGGGCGATCGCTTTTACTTCTGTCGTATCTGTTGCCATAGTTTTCTCCGTCCGTTTGAGTAATTAGTCATCTACTAAGCTACTAGTAACTAATAACTGATAACTATCTACCTGATTTTTTGTCACTTCTGGCGTGACCCTTATAAGTGCGCGTGGGGGCGAACTCACCCAGTTTATGTCCTACCATCTGGTCACTGATAAAAATCGGGACGTGTTGGCGTCCGTTATGAACTGCGATGGTATGACCTACCATGAGGGGCAAAATTGTCGAAGCCCGTGACCAAGTTTTAATAACTTCCTTTTTATTGGCGTCATTTAGCCTTTCAATTTTTGTGAGAAGATGATCGGCAACAAAAGGACCTTTTTTTAGTGAGCGACCCATAGTTGGATTTTGGATTTTAGATTTTGGATTTTCTATTTAGAATTTTGAATTTATCAATTGTAGATTTAGGATTTTGGATTATCTTTATCATCTAAAATCCTAAATCTAAAATCTAAAATTCTATGACTCACGACCGCCACGACCGCGCTTAGAAGATTTGCGGCGACGCCGCACAATAAACTTGCTACTGGCTTTCTTGGGTTTGCGTGTTTTCAGACCCAAAGCAGGTTTACCCCAAGGTGTAACAGGTCCAGATCTACCGATTGGGGCCCTACCTTCACCACCACCGTGTGGGTGGTCAACTGGGTTCATCACACTACCTCTAACTTGAGGACGGCGACCTTTCCAGCGAGTTCTACCTGCTTTACCTGCGCTCAGGTTTCTGGCGTCCAGATTACCAACTTGTCCTATAGTGGCATAGCACTCGCGACGGATCATCCGGACTTCTCCAGAAGGCAACTTGAGTGTTACGTAGCTACCTTCTTTTGCCACAACTTGAGCAGTCGCACCAGCTGAGCGAACAATTTGACCGCCCTTACCAGGTTTCAATTCCACGTTGTGAACGCTGGTTCCCAAAGGAACGTTAGACAAAGGTAAAGCATTGCCATTTTCAATAGGAGAATCAGGACCGGCGATAATTGTTGTCCCTACTTTTAAACCGTTGGGTTGAATAATGTAACGCTTTTCGCCGTCTTCGTATTCCACAAGGGCAATCCGCGCGTTGCGGTTGGGGTCGTATTCAATAGCTGTCACTTTGGCGGGAATACCACGCTTATCTCTTTTAAAGTCGATAATGCGATACAGACGTTTGTGTCCACCACCTCTGTGGCGAACAGTAATCCGTCCTTGATTATTTCTACCTTTGGCGCGATGCTTCGATACGGTAAGCGATTTTTCTGGCTCGGTTTTAGTTATTTCTGAGAAGTCAGAAATCGTAACTTGGCGAGTACTGGGGGTGTAAGGGCGATAAGAACGAGTACCCATTTTTTTAAACCTCTGGGAATAGAACTTGTCTAATCTTATCTACATCCCCAGACGCCACTGTAACAATGGCTTTCTTATATTGGGGCTTGTAACCAAGAAATTTTCCAACACGCTTTTTTTTGCGTGGTGGTCTTGCGGTGTTGACTTTTTCAACTTTTACTTCAAATAAATCTTCAATCGCCGCTCTGATTTGTGGCTTTGTTGCTTTTGGAGTTACTTCAAAAGTGTATTTGTTTTGCTCCATGAGTACAGTCGCTTTTTCAGTTAGTATTGGGCGACGCACAAGGTCAGGAAGGTTCCGGGGGTCAAATCTAGTCACTGTAGACCTCCTGAATTTTTTCTAAGGCTGATGCTGTAACAACAATCTTGTCGGCGTGCAGCAAATCGTAAACATTTAACTGGTCAGATCCAAGCAGTTTTAGATTTGCGACGTTACGAGCTGATAAAAAGACGTTGTCTGTACGTTCAGACAAAATTAATAAGGTTTTGTTTTCTGGTTCTGAACCCCAACGGGCGATCGCTCCCACTAATTCTTTAGTCTTGGGACGCTGCATTTCCTCGCTAAATTCTTCCACCACAATCAAATCGTCAATTCGACTGGCAAAAGCTGTTCGCAAAGCTAAACGCCGCTCTTTGCGGTTCATCTTGAGGTTATACTCTCGCGGTTTTGGTCCAAATATGACACCACCACCACGCCACAACGGTGAACGAATAGAACCAGCACGCGCACGACCAGTCCCTTTTTGCCGCCAGGGTTTGCGACCGCCACCTCTGACTTCAGAACGGGTTTTGGTACTAGCTGTTCCTTGACGAGCATTGGTCATTTGTCTTACCAAAGCTCGATGCACGACATGAGATGCCGTTTCTTCTTTGGCAACCTTGAAGTCGAACGTTTTTTGTCCGACTTGTTCTCCTTGCCAATTTTTGACTACACACTCAAACATTTTTTATCCTTAGTCCTTAGTCATTGGTAATTAGTCATTAGCAGACAGTGCAACGCTTCTTTTGCGTTGAGTGCATCTGCCCTTCATTGGTCATTAGTCATTTGTACAGGGGGACAAAAATAACTAGAGTTAAATGACTCATGAGTTATGACTTTTTACCAACTACTTTTGCTGGGACAATATCTACTAAGTTACCTGGCTTACCAGGAACACTTCCCTTGATAAGTATTAAGTTACGTTCTGGATCTACTCGTACCACAGTCAGTTGGCGGATTGTGACGCGGGTACCACCCAAACGTCCTGCCATCCGCTTACCTGGATAAACACGACCGGGAGTTGTACCAGCACCAATTGAACCTGGTGCTCTATGGTTCTTAGATCCGTGCGACATCGGTCCTCGACCGAAGTTGTTACGTTTCTGGTTACCTGCAAAACCGCGACCAATACTTGTACCGATCACATCTACGGTTTGACCTGCACTAAAAATATCCGCTTTAATTTGTTGACCTAGAGTATATTCACTCTCGCTATTATCTATGCGATACTCCTGCAAATGACGCAATGCTGGGGCTGATGATTTGGCAAGATGTCCCAACAATGGTTTATTCAGCGCCTTTGGCTTAACCTCGCCATAACCTACTTGGATGGCGGAGTAACCGTCGGTCTGTTTTGTTTTAACCTGGGTAATGGTGCATGGTCCCGCCTGAATGACGGTCACAGGAATCGCAACTCCTGCCTCGTCAAATACTTGGGTCATACCCAGTTTGGTGCCGATAATACCTACAGACACAGTTACTGGACTCCTTACTTATTTTCTTTTTGTTGCCATCAGATCTTTTAGGACAAAGCTTGTGAACGCCCTTCAGGACGATTTCCCCTTTTTTGGACAGACCTATTGATGTCGAACTGCTTAGGTAATCACAGTTGCAACTTCTTTGAGTCTTCACCAAGAGTCCATAGTATTTGATGAATTTATTTACCTTGTATTCGTCACCAGAACAGTCAAAAGCCCTTCCTTTTGATCAGGAAAAACTCTTGAACCTTGTGCAAGGCTTTTGTTGCTTTACACTTTGTGCTGCAATGCTTTTATCAAAAGCGATTGATCTAGCACATTCTGCGTTGTAGTAGGACTTAGGCAGCAACCTGCCCAGTATCCGTTGGCTGAGATTTATACAATGCTACAAACCAACATGACTGCTCAACTCCTACTTCATTAACCACCTCAAACAGTCATTTTAACTACTATTTAAGATTTTACCTCATTATTTTGAGGTTCAGGAGTGAATGCAGTTTCTTCTTAAGGTTGGCATTTATTTCTTACCAACCACTCCTAATTTGTTTTTGCAGTTTTTCTAGTCTACCAGTCTTTTATCAATTTTTACTAGTTTCTTCCATGTGGAACTTAGCAATCAACTTTTCATGCTAACACTAGTTACAATTAGCAGTCAGACAGTAACTTAATTTTAATAGATGGTAACGATCCAATAATATAACTCATCTGCTAATATTTGTCTAGGAAATTTTCAAGTCTTTTTGGCGACAGTTTCTAGAATTATTTTGCGAGACTTATTAAACGTAGCAGATTCTCGAACTGAACAGTCAATAATAGAGATATCGAAGTGGGATAGAACAAAAATCAATTTATGGCACTAATTACCACTGGCAACGCTTTAATTCGGGATCTGGAGAAATTTGGCGCACTTGGTGTTTACGTACCTCTAGAAGGAGGTTTTGAAGGTCGGTACAGACGCCGACTGCGTGCAGCAGGATATGCCACTTTGGATCTGAGTGCAAAGGGATTAGGCGATGTAGCTGCCTATCTCACAACAGTTCATGGTGTTAGACCTCCTCATCTTGGGAAAAAAAGTACTAGCACTGGTGCGGCAGTAGGTTATGTTTACTATGTACCGCCGATTGTTAGCTCTCAACTCGAACAGCTCCCACCCAAATCAAAGGGGTTGGTGTTGTGGATTATTGAAGGGCAAATTCTTTCCAATCAGGAAATTGAGTTCTTAACGACCTTACCCAGCTTGGAACCACGAGTGAAAGTGGTGATTGAAAGGGGTGGCGATCGCGCCTTCCGTTGGACGCCTTTACAAAAGACCCTTCTAGCTAGTTAGGACGAAGCAACAGAGGACAGGGAAAAACTATCTCTGTCCCCTGCCAACTACTAATCCTGTTGATGAGAAAAAACGTAAGCACCCCATAGAGAAAGGGCGATCGCCATCACAAGTAAAATTGGCAAGCAATACCAAGGAAACTGAGACAATGGCAAACAAGCTGCAGCACGTAGTCCGATGCTGGCGTAAGTCAGGGGTAACAAGTAAACTACGAACTTCAAGGCTGTAGGTAATGTAGCTGGATCAAAAAACGTTGCTCCTAAGAACGACATCGGGATAATAATAAAGTTGTTATAGAGTCCCACGGATTCAAGAGATTTCACATTTAACCCTACAATCACTCCCAAACCAGCAAAAACTGCACAACTTAATACCAATATCAGCAGAAACAATGGATTGAGGAAATTCCAGTTTCTTGTAAAAACCAGCGCTACTAAAATAACACCCAGTGAAGTCATCAACCCTCGCATCACTCCCGCCAGCATTTTTCCTATATGCAGCGCGAGGGGATGCACAGGGACGAGTAACAATTCCTCGAAATTTTTGGTAAAAAGTCTATCTCCGCAGATGGAAAAAGTCGTCCCGACAAAGCTGACTGTCATAGATGACAGTGCTACCATTCCTGGCAAAATAAATTCTAAATAGTTATTATAGTCACCACTGAGTCCTGAGCCAGGTTTGATGGAGCTACCCAAACCAAAGCCAAAAGCTAAAATGTATATCAGTGGAGATATTAATCCTGAAGAAATAATTTGTACAAGCTTTGTACGCAATTCTAGCCAATCTCCCCAGAAGATAGTGAAACTATCCGCTATGAGAGTTTGAAATTCTGAAAATTTGAAATTCTTGCCAAATGGCAGTGAACGTGACATTACCACTTTCTTTATACTTAATGTATTAATTTTTTCTTAATTTTTAAGTTAACATTTCTTGACACCTTTATAACCTTTGGTAGTAAAAAGTTTTCGTGTGCACAAAAGAAAATTAAAAACAAAAAATCCCTCAAATGAAACCTGAATGTTTAGCGAGTTTGCTGAATTAGCCTGGTGGTAGGAACATCAAAGAAAAAGTTTCAGACAATGAGACTCAAGAATCGGCATACTGAAATAAGGGGAGCTATTGAATCCACTCCCTACTGTCCAAAGCGTAAAGTTGATTAAGCGACAATGAGACGAAAATCTACTGGTAGAACAGCTACCACTCCTAAACCTTCTATCTTCCAGTCTCCGATGTTTAATTTCACCACGATGGCAATCTTGGGAGGGGTGTTTGTATTGGGTATTGGGATTGGTATTGCTTTTAGCTCCACGGCTACGTTTAGTCCAGATAACGTAGCTAGCCGAGAATTTATTGATACCAAAGCACCGAATGCTGATATTTGCGTGCAGTATGGAGCCAGCGCTATGGTGATGGATACCAGACTGTTTGTGACTCTCAACCCTTTTAAAGTGTACGTTGGTCAGCCCAGTATGCGTCCTGGATGTGTTCTGCGTTCGAGTAACATGACAATTTTAGAACAAAAGAAGCTGATAACATCAGAGCAGCTCAGAGAATGCAAAAATCGTTTGAACAACTTTGCCTATGCGGGTGACTTGAACGGTGATAAACCTGACATTAGCTGCACTTACGAGAACGATGATGCGAAAAACTTCTTCATTAACCAACCAGGAGCAACAGCTCCAGGAATCGAAACTCAAAGATTCTAGAAAACAACGAAGACAAGAAAAGGAAGAAAAAAGAATTACTTTGTTCTTTCTTTTCTCGTTCTTCTTTACTTTTGTGTGCTTTTTATCTTGAAGAGTTGGGAAAGGGTTCACCAAACTCAATCACTTTAGAATTAGGATAACTGCGTGAACCAGTGGGGAGATTTGGGACTGGAAAATTCGACGTACCCAAAGAAGGAGCGTTATTGTTCGGATAACTACTGCCTTGACGTGGAAAAGAGGGCGGGCTAAAAGCAGAACCAGGGAGTTGAGAGGAATTGTTCGGCGCGAGAGGCGGTACTTGGACAGATGGCGCTTGTGGAAAGTTATTTGTTGTAGGTTGGGTTGTTAATGGTGGCGGTACCCTAAAATCGGGTACTTGTTGTTGATTATAGGTAGTTGATGGTGGGTTGCCAGGAACTTGTGGAAGATCATTATATGTCGCAGGTGGTAAGTTGCTTGGAGGTTGCGGAGAATTGTAAACACCCAGTGGTGAGTTACTAAACGGCTGTGGGGAATTATTGTATCCGCTAGGTGCTAAGTTGCTTGGTGGTTGTGGGGGAGTATAGATACCCGGTGTTTTGCTTGGTAGCGGTGGGGAAATAGTTGTAGATGAAAAATTCCCAGGTAAAGAGGTACCGTTACTGGTGAGCGAAGGACGTAAAACCCAACGGGTGGGGTTTTCTCTAGAAACGGGTTGCAGTTGCATTTGATTTGGATTCATGAAAATTCCTGGAGCTAAATCCATAACAATACGAGTCACATCTGCGTTGAGTTGAGAAACGCGAATGCTTCGGATGGCTCCATAGAAATTTTGTTTGGTAGGAATTCTACCTAATTTAGTACCAGGCAAATCTATAACAATGCGTGACGGTTGGGCAAGGTAAAAGTATCGAGGTTGTGCAGCTGCTGAGAGGGAAATTTCTAGTTGTGATCCTTCTGGGTAAAAACGCCAATCCTCAAGCCTCGCTAATGGGGCTACGCTATTACTATTGCCCACATCAAAGCTATAGACACTAGGGGGTTTACTGTAAAGCACCCCTGTACACAAAGCAAACAAACTAACGCGAAACAGATACTTGCAAAATAAGAAAAACTGTTTATTCTTTAATTGCTTGTTCATACTCCTCATGACTCCACAAAGTCTATCCATAATTGTCATAGACAATTGTTTTTTTTACTACCTGCTTTTTGTAAAGGTGTCAAATTGTAGTATGAGCAGCAAATGTGGGGTTATAGCTGTTGCCAGCTAAATGAGGACATGAACTAATGAGAAAATACGGACATCATGAGATTTTCAACCCTGTTAAGCGTTAAGCGTTCACTGTTCCCTGCTATATGTCCTAATAGAGTTGGCGACTGCTATACAACCTGTCCTGCTTGGAGTACAGGAAGCAAACAAGTTTCCAGCCAAGTTTCAAATATTGTTCGATTACATGCACCCTCAACAGTAAAGGGAGCTATGAGCTTTTGGTTACATAGCGCGGCAATCATGTTAACCCGCCCAGAGCGTCGGCCTGACTTAAGTGCATGGAAGCGCTCCCCTTTTTCATTCCAACCATAATCATACTCGTCTCGACTATCCATACCAGACTCATCTAAGTACACGAGCTGATCTGGGGGTAATGTAGACAACTGATCTATGAACGCCTGTCGTTTGGCTTCATCCCGCTCACGGTAGCCATAGGTCTTTTTTTTCGAGTAAAGCCAATTTTCTTCAAAGCCCGTGAGATTGTGCGTTAAGCGCAGCTCTGCCGTAGGCAATCGCTGATGTCACTGTCCCACAGTTGCGCCATCTCCACCTGGGTTTTATCTCCATGAGTCTTGGCAAACGCCCGAAACTGCTCCCAGTCTGTGATTTTGTGGTTATTACCGGGGGGGCGGTTGGGCAATGCTTGAACATCTCCTGTTTCAGCTTTGCGCTGCAACCACAGGTTGATAGTGTTGCGGCTGATATTGAACAGTTCACTCGCTTCGCGTTTCTTGAGTCCATCTAACTCGATGCCTTGGATCACTTTCTGACGGAAGTCGTAACTATAGGGTTTAGCCATGGCTGAGCAGACGATAGCAGGTCACGATAACACCTTTAGTTTATGTCCTAAATGCCTTGGCGGTTGCTATAGCATCATGGGCTTTGCCTAAAAGCTTGTAAGCGGCTTGACGAAATTCTTGAAG